>CAIOSU010000226.1 GCA_903861055.1 uncultured bacterium | reverse complement strand
CAACAACGGCTGCCCAAAAAAGGACAGCCGATGTAATTGTTATACAATTGTGACACTTTGGTTATTCTGCAGGCAATACTACGGTATCGTCCGAAATGGTCGAAGCAACTTCTGCATTTACCACTTCTACTTTAGCATCATTAGTGCTCGCATGACCACCATCAACGCTAGTAACGGCAATGTGCGGCGCGATAATAAGCGCTACGATAGACATTAATTTGATAAGGATGTTCATAGATGGGCCTGAAGTATCCTTAAACGGGTCACCAACGGTATCGCCTGTTACAGATGCTTTGTGCGCATCAGAACCTTTGTAAGTCATTACACCGTTAATCAAAACACCTTTCTCAAATGATTTCTTGGCATTATCCCAAGCACCACCAGCGTTAGATTGGAACATAGCCATCAATACGCCCGATACAGTTACACCGGCAAGCAAGCCACCCAATACTTCAGGAGCAGATACACCAGCTACCCAACTATTCTGCCAGCCGAAACCAACAACTAGTGGCGTAAGCAAAGCAATAAGGCCTGGAGCAATCATTTCGCGAATTGAAGCTTCGGTAGAGATAGCCACACATTTTTCATACTCCGGCTTGGCTTTGTATTCCATGATACCTGGTATTTCGCGGAACTGGCGACGAACTTCTTCTACCATTTTCATAGCAGCGCGGCCCACGGCAGCAATAGTCAATGCTGAGAAAATGAATGGAATCATGGCACCGATAAACAAAGCAGCCAATACTGGAGCCTTGAAAATATCGATTGAGCTAATGCCAGCAACACCTACAAAGGCAGCAAACAATGCTAATGATGTAAGAGCAGCAGAAGCAATAGCGAAGCCCTTACCGGTAGCAGCAGTAGTGTTACCTACAGCATCCAAGTTATCGGTGCGCTCACGCACTTCTTTCGGTAAACCACTCATTTCGGCTATACCACCAGCGTTATCGGCAATAGGTCCAAAAGCATCAATAGCCAACTGCATAGCAGTCGTAGCCATCATGCCGGCTGCGGCAATAGCTACGCCGTAAAGGCCAGCAAAAGCATATGAGAAAATAATACCAGCAGCCAATACCAAAATTGGCAATACTGTTGATTCCATACCAACTGATAAGCCACTAATAATGTTGGTAGCGTGACCTGTTGATGAACCCTTGATTATAGAATTAACAGGGCGTTTGCCCATAGCTGTGTAGTATTCAGTAATGATACTCATTAAAGTACCTACTACTAGACCTACCAATACGGCATAGAATACACCATTGGCAGTAAAGGGATTTGAATTTAAACGGTTCATAACCAATTCGCCGGTAGGCAACATCCAGTGGATAAGGAAATAAGAACCAATAACGGTAAGAATTACTGAACTCCAGTTACCAATGTTCAACGCTTTTTGCACATCGCTCTTGTCGTCTTTGATAGTTACCAATAAGGCACCAACTATAGAGAACACCAAGCCCATACCACCAATAAGCATTGGCAAAAGCACAGGGGCAATACCGCCAAAGTTGTCGGCAGATACAATCTCACGACCCAAAATCATAGTAGCCAAAATGGTAGCTATGTAAGAGCCGAACAAATCGGCACCCATACCCGCTACGTCACCTACGTTATCACCTACGTTATCGGCAATAGTTGCAGGATTACGAATATCATCCTCAGGGATACCAGCTTCAACTTTACCAACCAAATCAGCACCTACGTCGGCAGCTTTGGTATAGATTCCACCACCTACACGGGCAAACAGTGCAATACTTTCAGCACCCAATGAGAAACCAGCCAATACTTCAAGGGCAGTAGCCATTTCAGCACCGTTCACGCCAGCACCTACATTTACTACAAACTTGTAGTAGAAAACAATGAACAATGAGCCCAAACCTAGCAATGCCAAACCGGCAACACCAAGGCCCATAACGGTACCACCTGCAAAAGAAACTTTCAAGGCTTGTTTCAAGCTAGTACGGGCGGCCTGTGTAGTGCGAACGTTTGCTTTAGTGGCAATGTTCATACCTATGTAACCAGCAAATGCGGATGATATAGCACCAATAATAAAAGCTACCGCAATTAGCCAGTGCGAATTGTGACCTAGCGTACCCGACCAGCCCAACAATAGGGTAGTAGGAATAACAAACAGAGCCAGTATTTTCCACTCGGCCTTAAGGAAAGCCATGGAGCCATCGGCAATATAGCCAGCAAGCTCAACCATGTTGGCATCACCAGCATCTTGTTTTACTACCCATCGTGATTTGAAGTATGTGTACAGCAGTACCAGCACACCTAATACAGGCAAAACGTAGAGAATATTTTGTGCAATCATAGAATTGTTAGTTAATAAAGGAAGTTTGATTTTCTGTTTAAGTGTTTATTGGTGTTATTTCCGTTAAAGCGCCCAAAAATACTAGAATGCTGGGGTTATTTCATAACACTGTAAAGTAAATTTTTAAACAAAGGACTAACAACGCCTTATGAGCTAGACACAGCCGCAATAGTTAAGGATTGATAAATTTGCTTTTTTAGAGTACTATCCTGTCGTTTTTGCCGTTGAATAACGGGCATTTTAATGTTACAACATACTGTTTGCTTGTTTATGTAGATTTTCGGCAGTATGTTCACCATGCAATCATTTAAGGGATAAAAATGGAAT
>CAIOSU010000225.1 GCA_903861055.1 uncultured bacterium | reverse complement strand
TAGCGTGCGGTATAGCTCTCTGGTTTCGGCAATTTCTTCTTCGTGTTGCTTTCTGTCTAGCGCGTTGGCTATAATTTGGCTGGTGATTTTTAAGAGTGGTATGGTTTCGTTTTTCCAAAAACGCTCTCGGCTAAAGGAGGCAAACACTAAAAGACCCCTGAATACTCCTTTTGACATGATAGGAATACCAATTGTTGATTTTATGTTAGCTAGGCTTATAATGTTTTTTAATTCATCTGCCTCTGGCGGTAAATCGTTACTCGATTCAATTGAGAAATAGCCCTTGGTTTTTACTTGCCTATACACCCATACAAATTTACGTTGCTCAACAATTTGCAGTAAATTTTCTTCCGGATTTACATCTCCAGCTATCCAATAATGCGAAAGCTTGAAGCGGCTGTTGTTGCCGTGAGCCATGAAAATGTAGCATTGGTCGACACTCAAAAACTCGGCAACATATTTTATAGAGCTGGTTATTTCGGCATCGATGTTTTTGGGTGCAATACTTATAAAATTGGCGGAAATAATAGTAATGATGTTTTGAAACTGCAACGTAAAATTCAAAAGTGCCTCAGTTTTTTTACGTTCCAAAGCACTGGCTATAATTTGTGAGGTTATTCGTAAAAGCGAAATTAAATCTTCGTCCCACACGATTTCGTTGCGAATGGAGCTTAGGGTAATGAATCCCATATTTTCGCCTTTAGCCTCAAGTGGAAGCACAATTGAGCTTTTGATTCTCGTTTTTGCTACAAATTTTCTGAAGGCAGCGTCATCTGGTGTTACTTTCTCGCTTTGCAAGTAATACACGTATCCATGATCGCTCATCTGTTTAGCTTCCTTAGAGCCGTCAATAAAAGGGTGGGCAGTTTGCACTGTTAGATTAAGCCTGTTGTTTTCATCACTCAACCAATAGTAGGTAGGCTTGTATAGTTGACCTGCTTTTATGTTTATCACTACCCGATCAATATCATTAAGCTCGCCGAGGTTTTTCAAGCTCTCCGTTATTGCATCGTCTATTTGGTGAAACGGTAAGTTTATAAACCTGGTAGCAATATCGGATATTAAGGTTCTGAGCTTTAGTTGAAGTTGTAAAGACTGCTCCACCTCCTTACGATTGGTAATATCAGTTGACACACCCAAAATTTGCCATTTGCCGTCCGGCGATAGCAAGGGCTTTTTAATTGTCGAAAACCAGAATTGCTTTCTGTCACCAGGCCTAGTCACGGTTTCCTCAGCGAAATAGGCCTCCCGTTTCATTTTAATTACTTGGAGGTCTTGATTAAGAAAAATTTTATCAAGTGGAAAGTCTTTGGCGGCCTTGTTATGTTTTTCTCCAACTAATTTTTTCACTTCTGTACCAAGCAAGTTGGCAAATGCATTGTTTACTAGCTTATACCTTCCTTCCGAATCTCTAACGAATATTAAGTTGGGTATTGAGTCAATTATATTCCTTAAGTAAACTTGCTGCATGCGCAGCTCCTGCTCGGTTTGTTTGAGGGCAGTTATATCCAACGCCACCGATTGAAACTCAATAAAATTGCCTTGCTCATCAAAAATAGCTCTGTCAGTCCACATTTGCCAGCGGCTAGGTTTACCTTTTTTTCGGTTTTCCTGATTATAAGTAATGGTTGGGTTAAGTATGGTAAGCGATGCCAAGCGTTCTTTAAAATCAGCGAGAGCATCTTTAGGTATCAGTGAGAAAATATTTTTGCCCGTAATTTCAGTATTGTATCCAAAGTAGCGTCGGTAAGCGGCATTGGTAAATGTTATTTCACCATTTGCCAAAAAACGTGAGATTAACTCCGTTTGGTCTTCTACTACCCCTCTATATTTTTGCTCGCTTGCCTTTAACTGTTGCTCAGCATTTTTTCTGATGGTAATGTCATCACCTATCAAGTTTATATAGTCGTATTCTTCAATAGGAACTAACTTTAACTCGAAAGTTTTCTTTTTTAATGTAATTTCTACTACCTCGCTTTGGTTAGTCCTTAATACTCTGGTTATAGATGTTCTCCAGCTTGCTGGAATTTTATTGCCGACTTTTGTCTTCCATTCAGTTATTAAAATTTTACTGGCGGGATTGGCATAGGCTATCGTTCCGTTTCGGGCTATGCGCATTACGGGTGCTGGTTGCTCTTGTGGCATTCGGGCCAAAATGGCCATTTCGCGTTGTATGTTTTTAGTTTTGGTAATATCGCGTCCTATGCTTGTAAAATAGTCAACCTTACCTGCACTATTTCTTTTACAGATTATTACTTGCGAAATGGGTATAATTTTTCCATTTTTTCTTACCACTTGAAGTTCGCCTTGCCAGGTACCGTTTCTTACTGCTTGTGGCACAGCTTCATTGTATAGCTTGTTCAACGAAGGTGGCGTGTAAAAATCGGCCATTACAATTTCGGCAGCAGGAACGCTCATCGCAATTCCAGTTGCTTTTCTGCCTGCTTTATTTAAATAAAGCACTACACCATCTATACCAATCATAGCTACAAAATCGGATGTAGATTCGGCTGTTACAAGCAATCTTTCTCTTTCTTCGGCATATTTTATCTCCGAGGAAACATCACTGTGCATTAGCATTAATCCAGTCGGCTTGCCTTTAGCTATTTGGTGTTTGGCAAAACTAATGTTGTGCCATCTTAAATGGCCATCATGGTGTTTTACTTGCAGTTTGTGGTTTCCATAGTTTTTGGGCAATTCCTTTATACTGAGCAATGCAGTATAAGAGGAACCGAGTATTTCATCTTGGCTGTAGCCAAGAAGCTTACTAAATTTTTGATTGGTAAAAGTGATATAACCTTTGTTATCAAGCAGCACGAGGCCCTCGTTCATGTGCTCCACCAAACTCCTATATCTGGCCTCGTTTTCCTTTAGGTTATCAATCGATTTTCGATGTTCAGTAACATCCGTATATATGCCTACAATACTGGTTATTTCACCTTGTTTGTTTTTCAACGGGGCACTACTTATTTCCAATATGCGAGTTTCGCCGCAGCTGTTGTTTACTGATAGGCTATACCTTTTGGCTATATTGTTTGCCGAGTCGGCTAATCTTTTTCTTGCTTTTGCAGCTTCGGTTTTGTCAAGGTTTGTGGCCTCAATAATGTTTTTGCCCAACAAATATTGCCGACTAAAACCCAGCATAGTGCAAAACTTGTCATTTACAAATAGTACTTTACCAGTAAGGTCCATTTTAATTACCCCTTCGTTTATTCGTTGCAGTAGGGTTTTTAATTGATCCTCATTTTGTGTTGCATGTAGTTTTTGCTTTACCTCAGTGGTTATGTTGGTGTAGGTGGTTGTGCAGCCAACAACCGCACTGTCGGGAGCTAATCGTGGGCAAGTGTGAAATTTTAAGTAGGTAATTTCTCCTTTTTTGTTTACCAAACAGAGGGTTTGCTTGGTTTCTAAACCCTGTTGTAAAGCTTTTGATGCTGGTAAATCAATATTTGCGATTGATTGAAACGTATTGGCATCGCTAATTTGGTATTGCGATAGCCAACTGAAAATATTGCTGATTTTAGGGCTATTTGTAAAATCTAGTTGCGCTTTTTTATTCAGGAAAATGAAATTTCCATCCAAATCGGTAACCAAAACACTGTTTTCAGCAATGTTTAGATAGTCGGCAAGGTCATCGGAGATGGCTTTGCTTTCTGCTTTCCTTTTTACTAGTTTTCCCGCTCTGGGCATATATCATTTTACTAATTGATAACAATTATAAGTAAGTTACGAAAATTAAGCTATAATTTAAAAAGCGCGGTTATATAACTATATTGAGTATATGGGTTTTATACCGGCAAGTAATAAGTCTTTTTGATCGAACAGTTCCATACCACATTGGGTGCATTGAAAGCCAAAAGCTATAAAGTATAGGCCATTGGTGCCGTGCTCGGTATAGCCTTTTAATGCAGCATAGCTGCCGCATTTTAAGCACGGTATTCGTTGGTTATTGGGGTGTTGTATTATGCTTTCTCCAGTTACACATCCTTCCATTAGGGCCTCATCAATGCGCATTATTCTGTTTTGGTTGTAGCGCACAATGAGTGCCTCGTCCTGCTCGGTCAATCGGTAAATGGCCTGGTGCACTAAATGCTGCTCAACCATCAAGCTCAACAAGTTTAAAACCCCGTAAGCCATGCGCTCCAATACTACTGCCGAAGGGGATATTTTGCTAGTTATTAACTGGCTCCAAAGGGTAATATAGGCTTCAAAAAATGGTCGGTGAGCACTTAGGTACTTAGCAAATACATTTTTGTGGTGGCTAATTTCGTGCACATGGTTGTTTATGCTTAGTAGCTTGTCTTTTAGCCGTTCATATATCTCGTGCTGCTGGTCAATGGGTACAGGTTCGTTTCGAAGCAACGCTAAGGCTTCGTTGGGCAACGTTTTAAAATACCCGGCAAAGTCTTTATGCAAGGCCAGAATATCCAATAAGACACTGAATGCCGATATCAACTCGCGTATCGATGAATTGTTTGTCTTGCGTGTTGCAATCTGCTCATGGGCCATTTCAAGACCATCCGTTAAATGGGCAATAAGTTCGTCAACTTTATCATCCATTATTGTGTGCTGCACCTTTATCAGCAATGTATGCATACCAAAATCCCCCAAATTTGTATTTAAGATAAGGATTTTGACAATGTGAAAAGATTAATCGGTGTTTTTTGTTGTTAAACAGTTGCAATAGTAAGATCTAAACTGTTTGTTATTTTAATTGTTACCCCAAACAGGGTAAACTAATGGCATAGTAGGTATTTGTTTGGAATCGTTCTAAATAACGGCTAATTTTGTATTATCATCCTGGCCATTATGGGCTTTAGTTAGGAAACATTAACAGCAATGGTCTCAAAAGAACACATAGTACCGATGGAAAAAGAAGGAAAACTAAAAACTTGGTTCAGGCGCTTAGGCTGGGCTGCTTTTTGGTTTTTTGTTATCAAAGGCACCATCACCACCATCATTATTTTGTTTATCGGTAAAAAAGCTTGGGACGCTCTTTTCTGATTTTTTGCATTTAGCGCAATTGCCTGCGCTTTTTCCACTTGTCTCCTGCATCTCCATTATCCACTATTGCAGTGGCATTAGTGTTGCTCTTTTGCTCTTCTAGTATTTTTACGCCCAGTAAGGCTGCAATTAATGCTTCGGCATCATTGCTTTCGTTCAGCATTTCGGGTTTAAAGTAGCGTGCTATAAAGTGCGTATCAAAGTTGCCGCTCCTAAACGCTTCGTGCTGCATTGCCCATTTGCCAAAGGCCAATGTGTTTTTAATGCCCACAATATCATACTCATCAATGGCACGCACCATGCGTTGCAGGGCCTCCTCGCGATTTTTACCGTGGGTAGCCAATTTAGCAATCATAGGGTCATAGTAGATAGGTATGTCCATGCCTTGCTGGAAACCATCATCAACCCTTACGCCAGGGCCAGTTGGGCGGCGGTAGCTTTTTAGCTTGCCAATATCTGGCAAAAAGTTGTTGGCGGGGTCTTCGGCATATACGCGCAATTCAACAGCATGGCCGATAATGTGCAAATCGGCTTGCGTAAACGAAAGCTTTTCGCCGCGCGCTACTTTTATCTGTTCCTTTACCAAATCAACACCCGTAATAAGTTCCGTAACCGGGTGCTCCACCTGCAGGCGGGTATTCATTTCAAGGAAATAGTAGTTCAATTGCTCATCAACTAAAAACTCAACCGTGCCAGCGCCGCTATAATTGCAGGCTTTGGCTACCATTACGGCACTTTGGCCCATTTTTTCGCGTATCTCGGGTGTGAGCACACTCGATGGAGCTTCTTCAATCACTTTTTGGTGGCGGCGCTGTATGCTGCACTCACGCTCAAATAGGTGTACCACATTGCCGTGGTTGTCGGCCAATACTTGTATCTCAATATGGCGCGGCGACCCCACGAATTTTTCAATAAACACTGCACCATCGCCAAACGATGCCACGGCCTCGCTCACGGCGCGCTGCATTTGCTCTTCAAACTCTTCCGCGTTTTCCACTATTCGCATGCCCTTTCCGCCGCCGCCTGCTGCGGCCTTTATCAGCACCGGGAAGCCGATGCTCTTTGCCAATTCTTTGGCTACACGAATGTCGTCAATAGCGCCTTCGCTACCGGGCACCATAGGTATGCCGAAATCTTTCACGGCTTCTTTGGCCGATAGCTTATTGCCCATCAGTTGGATGGAGTAAGGGCTTGGGCCAATAAACGTAATGCCCGCTGCGGCTACCTTCTCTGAAAACAAAGCATTCTCTGATAAGAAACCATACCCTGGGTGAATGCCATCCACGCCTAGCTTTAGGGCCTCGGCAATAATCTTGTCGGCCAATAGGTACGATTGGTTGCTGGGCGGTGGACCTAGCAGAATGGCTTCGTCGGCATAGCGCACGTGCGGTGCGTTACGGTCGGCTTCGCTATACACGGCCACGGTTTTAATACCCATCTCTTTGGCACTGCGCATCACGCGCAAGGCTATCTCTCCACGGTTGGCTACAAGGATTTTTTTCATGCTCTGTTGTTCGTACTTGTGGGTAGTAAAGTTATGAAAGATGGCGGGAATGGGTGTTAAAGTACGAATGAAACTTTTGGGCCATTCAAACTCTCCGCTCGGCCATTACCCCCTCCCTCTCGCCTCTGGCGAGACCCCTGAGAATTGGGGAGGAGCTACCGCAATTATGCAAAAAGTAAATCGTACCTCGTAAGTCATCAATCATCCCCGCCTTCTTCCTGTTTCTGGAAAACTATTTTCGGCTCCGGCAGTATTACCCGCATTAATATGGCGTTGTGGTCGCTCAAGCTGCAATACTCGGCACACCAGCGCTCGCTGTACAAGCGTACATAGCGCTCCATCATCAATGGCGAAATGCCGTTGGGGCGGTATAGAATGAAGTCGATAAGATGGCTGTTGCCGCGGTTCTTTAGGTCGTTGGTTTTGCCATCGGCCGAGTATTTCACGGGGCCATGTATAGTATCATCAACGGCATCCAACACTTTTAAGAGCATCGGGTAGCGCAAGGTGTCATTCTGCCGGGTGTTATAGTCGCCGGCCAAAAACTGCGGCACCCCCGGTTTTTGGTTGGTAAGTACAATAGAGGCCAAATCGATGTATTGCGATAGTTTGGTGTTCCAGCTACCACCTGCTTGCAAATGGGTGCCCATAACCTGAAACTTTTGCCCGTTGGGCAAGGTAGCTTCTACTAGCAGGCCACCTTTGTGGGCCCAGCGGTCAATACCTTCGCGCTTTTGAAAGCGCACACGGTCAACTTTTTCAAGTGGATATTTGCTATAAATAACAATGCCGCTGTTGGTTAAGAATGGTGCAAATGGCTAGTTGGCGGGCCCTAGGTGGTCAGGATAGACCTTGTGCATTTTGCGACGGATAATGCGGCGGCTGCGCACATCAAACAATTCTTGGAAAACGATTACGTCCAAATCATCTTTAATCAAATGTTCGGGTAGTAGGCGCGCGCGCTTAATGGGTCCTTGGCGCACCGGCAACAGCAGGCGGGGCAACATT
>CAIOSU010000224.1 GCA_903861055.1 uncultured bacterium | reverse complement strand
TTTACCCGAAAGATGGACAGTACTTCGGTAAGGTAGTTTGGCTGAGAGACTCATTGGATATATACGGCGAACCCCTGCGCGATGTGCTAAACGACTTGCCCCACCGTCGCACCAAATTAGTTATTGGGTTGGATGTGTTGCTGCATTTCACCTTCGATTCGGGCACTTGGCGCTCAGGTGAAATTTATAATTATCAAACTGGAAATATTTATAATGCCAAAATTGACCTAGACGACAAGGGGCAGTTGGAATTGACAGGTTATTATGGCATCTTGTTTTTTTTGGGCAAAACCAAAGAGTGGACCAAAATAACCAATAAGGCATTGTACGGATTAAAGTAACTAGGAGTGTTTTCAGAGTCGGTATTACATATAGGTATTGCACAATCGCTATTTGGCGCATTTGTGCTGGCAACAAAAAAGCGGGTAGAAATATCCGACAGGATTCTTGTTGCCTGTTTGTTGACATTTGCATTCAAGTTCGGTTTGTATTTGATGCACCTTGAGCATAGTGAGTTTTTCGACTTGGCATTTTCAATGGGCCTAATGCCGCTTACGTTTGGCCCATACTTATACCTTTACACCACTTACCTAGTTGAGCGCAAGGTACGGTTTGAGTATACCGACTTGTTGCATTTTTTGCCGTTTGTTATAGTTACGGCATGCTACTTTATTTTCTTTAAAGATGTGGTCGATTTCAATGAAGTCAACTACTTCCAGAACGACTACTATTTGTGGGTGAGGATTTTGTATGGCATTATTTTCATCATCTCCATTGTAGCCTATACCGTATTTACCTACGTTAAATTATGGCGCTTTAGGAAGGATATGGCCTCCAACTTTAGCTATTGGACTCGTCAACTGCGCCTCTTGTGGCTCAATTTCATACCGGCCCTATTTGTGCTGTTGTTTCTTATTTATTTCATTGCTGGGGCCATCAATGCGTTTTCATTCAAAAAGGTATTCGATATTTCAGCGTTATCGCATATTGGCCTTACTATTATTGCCTTTGCCATTAGCTATTTTGGAGTAAGACAAATGTCGTTGTTCCGCCCGGTTTATATTAAAGTTGCTAAAGAGAGACCCGAAATAGCAAATGATGCGAAGGAAAGTGCAGAAGACGGAGCGCAAATTGAAAGGAAAACAAAAGTACGTTTTACGGAGGAGGAGGCTCAGGCTTTGATAGTCAAATTAAACCGCCACATGGAAGAAGAAAGGCCTTACATTAACCCAGAGTTGACGCTATATGACCTTTCGTCGCAATTGAATTTAACAAAGAATGAGCTAACCGATTTACTGAACAACCACATCGGTAAGAACTTTTTCGCCTTCGTAAACGAGTTTAGGCTGAAAGCGGTTATACGCAAATTTGAGAACCCCGACTTTGGCCACTACACCATTATAGCCATTGCCTACGATTGCGGTTTTAATTCCAAATCAACGTTCAATAGTATCTTCAAACAGCACACTGGCCAAACTCCGTCGGAATACAAGAAGGCTGTGGAGACATCATAAATTAAGTTGCGGGTTGCGTACTTTCTCGCCTCAGGCGAGACTCAGTATGACATTGGTTGCGAGTTGTTAGTTAGAGAAAACTACTCTTCAAAAAGCAGCACAAACTTACCCTCAAATGGGTCGAGGTGAGATTTTAGGTCATCGATAAAGGCGGGGCCTTGAGCCGCATAATAAGGCAAGAAATTATCTACTCGCTCCATTAAAGTACCACCCGGGAAAAGCTTCGACTTTAACCCGCGGATTTGATTTACAGCTACTTCAAAGTTTTTTTTCTCTGCCCTTAATAGCTTGGTCTCCAGGGTTTCAAGTGCCTTTATCTGTCCTTGCTTTGCACCTTCAACAGAAGAGGCTAGGGTAGGGTCAACTGCTTTGGCTTTGTCGAGTATGGCATTGAAAATGCGCTCGGTTTCGGCTTTTTCGGCCACAAGCTCCAGCGATAGGGTGGTGCGGTCCTTTACATATTGCTTAACTAGCGCTTCTTCTTCTACAAACAAATCTTCCTTGGTCAATTCCAGCTTTTGGAGTTTTTTGCAGGCGTTTTTGTCCAGTATGGCCGCAATGCTGCGCAACACCAGCATGGGGTAGTTTACGCCATAGTGCTCAAAAATGCTGCGCAGCTCCAACCAATAGGCTACCTCGCCGCCGCCGCCCACGTAGGCAAGGTTGGGCAATATGGTTTCTTGCAACAAGGGGCGCAAAAACACATTTGGGCTGAAGTTTTCGGGGTGTTGGTCAATTTCTAGCACCAATTGCTCTTTGCTGAATACCTTGTGCCCCAAAGCCTCATAATGCCCTGTTGATTCATTCAGTATAATTCTATCTCTCCGGCCAGGGCTTAAGTAAAACATGTTTATCTCCCTAGGGCTTGCTTGTAGCTTATAGTTGCATTGGTTAATGCTCTCTATGGTGTTGTTTATCAGGCCCGTAACCCGGTTATTCAGTATTTCGT
>CAIOSU010000223.1 GCA_903861055.1 uncultured bacterium | reverse complement strand
GCTCCTTTTACTTTTTTGATGCCCATATCGGTAGCTTGCACTATAAACTTCCGGATACTGAGGGCAAAGGTATTGCCGTAGCGTTGTAGTTTTTCTCTTCCAAAACCCGATACTTGCTCTAGTTGACTTTCTGTTACTGGAAGTTTCTCTACCATCTCTTTTAGCGTTGCATCAGAAAGCACCACATAGGCCGGAATCTGCTCTTTTTCGGCTATTTGCTTGCGTAACTGCCGCAAGTGGTCGAACAAGGCTGTTTCAAATTGCTTTTGTTTGGTTTCCCTTGGTGCAAATGCCACCTCGTTTTTCTTCGCAAACGACCAATCGGCCTTGGCCATTTTAATGGTTTTGCCATTGCGCAGTACCTCGTTGCTTGCTGCTGTAAGTTTTAGGGTATGGCCTGCCTCGTAGGCTATTTCTATATACCCTAACTGAATAAGTTGTTGCACATAGCACAACCAATCATTGGTGCTTATATCTGCCCCTGCTCCGTAGGTTTTTATTTGGTCGTAGCCGTGCTCTACTATTTCCTTCCGCTGCGAGCCGCGCAAAATATCTACCAACAAACCCATACCCACGCGTTCGTTTACCCTTGCTACTGCCGAAAGCGCTTTTTGAGACAAAACAGTGGCATCAAAAAACTGGGGCGGGTTGTTGCATACATCGCAGTTGCCGCAATCTTTGTCGTGGTATTCGTTAAAATAGTTGAGCAATATTTTGCGGCGGCAAATTTTGGCTTCGGCATACTCTTGCATGCGCTTTAGTTTTTCCAACTGTATCTCCTTTCGGTCATCGTCGGCTATAAAGGTGCGCAGCATATCCAAGTCAGAAATGGCATAAAATAGCAAGGTATCGCTTGGCAATCCGTCACGGCCTGCCCTGCCAATTTCTTGGTAGTAGCTCTCAATATGTTTGGGTAGGTTGTAGTGCACCACATAGCGCACGTTCGATTTATCGATGCCCATCCCAAAAGCTATGGTGGCGCATATCACATCTACTTTATCGTTTACAAAAGCATCCTGCACGCGGCTGCGTTCCTGCGGGGTAAGGCCCGCATTGTAAGCCATGGCATTTATGCCTTCGCGCTGGAGCTTATCGGCAAGTTGCTCGGTAGTTTTTCGTGATAGACAATATACAATGCCTGTTTCGCGCTTGCGTTGCTTAATAAAATCGAGCAACTGGTTGTATCGCTGCCTGCCTGGGCGTACTTCTAGGCTTAGGTTTGGTCTATCGAAAGAGGCAATAAACTGGTCTTCGTCGCTTAAGTAAAGCTGGCGTAAGATATCTTGTCTGGTCAGCTTATCGGCGGTGGCAGTAAGTGCAACAAACGGGATATTCGGGAAATGCTGCCTTATGGCGCCCAGTTTGGTATATTCTGGCCTAAAATCGTGCCCCCATTGCGATATACAATGCGCCTCGTCAATAGCAAATAGGCTTATTTTGGCCAGTTTTAGCAAGTTTATGGTGTTGCCACTCAATAATCTTTCAGGAGCTAGGTATAGTAGTTTCAATTTACCTGCTCGCAGTTGATCTTCTATGTGTTGCTGGTCGGTGCCTGTGATGCTGCTATTCAAAAAGGCAGCTTCAATGCCATTTGCTTTCAGGGCATCTACTTGATCTTTCATTAACGATATTAATGGCGATACCACTATAGCCGTGCCCGGCAGGCAGAGCGCAGGCACTTGGTAGCAGATAGATTTGCCGCCACCCGTGGGCATGAGCACTAATGCATCTTTGCCACCGATAATGCGGTTTACGATTTCCTCTTGTAGGGGCCTAAACTGGCTATAGCCAAAATAGCGGCTCAATATTTCCTTCGGGTCGTGTATGGCGGCAGTAGTATCCATGGTATCCAAATCTGGTCAAAAATTTGAACCTGTAAATATGCAATTTTTCTTTTGAAAAACTAAACAAAATTAGTTTTTTGCTAATAAAATTAATATTTCAACAAAAGGCAAGTGATTGTCTTGATACTTGATACGCACATCTTGCTACTATTTCCGTACTTTAGTCCACTCAAACTTACCCCTGTTTTATGAGCGATTTGGTTAAGGAATTCAACGACTACCGCACGCGCACCAACGAGTTGATACTGAGCAAAGACAACTTGGTAATGAAGCGTATTTACAACCTAGATACTAACGCCTATGCACCCGGTGCTTTGGGTGTGGACGTGAAGGAAATGCTAGGCTTGATAAGCAGCATGGTACTTCGCTGCGACGATTGTATTAAATACCACTTAGGCAAATGCCACGAAGTGGGACTTACTACCGAACAGGTTTACGAAGTATTTGCAATTGCCAACCTCGTTGGGGGCACTATTGTTATTCCGCACACCCGCCGCGCTGCCGAATATTGGGAAGCGCTAAATGAACCAACCCAATGAGTGATAATAAAGAGAAGAAATTATACCTGCTAGATGCCTTTGCCTTGATTTATCGCGCTTATTTTGCGCTCAATAGTTCCGCGAAAGGTACCTCAGGTTTTCATAATTCTAAGGGCTTTAACACCTCTACGGTATATGGATTTACCAATACCTTGCTCGATTTATTACAGAAAGACAAACCCAGTCATATTGCCGTAGTGTTTGATGCACCTGGCCTTACTGATAGGGCAGTGGAGCACGATTTTTATAAAGCCAATCGCCAAGAAACGCCAGAAGACATCCGCAGCAGCATACCGGTTATTAAGGAACTGATTAGGGGCTTTGATATACCCATGTTGGAGTTGGCAGGGTATGAAGCCGATGATATTATCTGTACTATAGCGCAGCAAGCTGAACGCGATGGCTACAAAGTTTACATGGTTACGCCCGACAAGGATTTTGGCCAAGTAGTAAGCGAGAACATCTTTATTTATAAGCCAGCATACAAAGGCGGTGGTTTTGATACCATGGGCGTGCAAGATGTGCTTAACAAGTGGGGCATAAATAGGGTAGACCAAGTAATTGATATTCTTGGTTTGATGGGCGATGCCGTAGACAACATACCAGGAGTGCCGGGTATTGGAGAAAAGACCGCTGCTAAGCTACTTCAGGAATATGATACCATAGAGGGAATCTATGAAAACTTGGATAAGCTTAAAGGAAAACTTAAGGAAAATTTAGAGACTTATAAAGAGCAGGCGTTTATTTCTAAAAAGCTAGCTACCATTATTTGCGATGTGCCTATTAGTGTTGAAGAGGAGCAGTTGGTGATAACCGCGCCTAAGAAAGATGCTTTGATGGCGCTGTTTGCCGAGTTGGAGTTTCGCACTATGGGCAAGCGTGTATTTGGTGAGGAATGGAGCGTAAATCAAGCTCCTGCCCCAGCAGCTAAAGGTAAGGCAACCGCCCAGCTGGATTTGTTCGGTGGCGAAGTAAAAAGCTCCGCCCCACCGGTAAGCGAATTAAAACCGGAAACCACAGGAAAGGACATAACCAACACCCCACACGAATACCACCTAGCCGATACCCCAAAGCTGCGTGCTGACTTGGTGAAGCTGTTGGGCAAACAAAAGGATTTTAGTTTTGATACCGAAACTACCGGTATTGATGCCAATAATTGTGAGTTGGTAGGTATGTCGTTCTCGGTAAAGGCTGGTGAGGGATACTACGTGCCCGTGCCCGAAGACCAAAAGGAAGCCCATGCTATTGTTGATGAGTTTAAGGCATTGCTCGAAAACCCCAACATTGGTAAAACGGGTCAAAATATAAAGTACGATATACTGGTAATGAAATGGTATGGCGTAACGCTTCAAGGCGACTTGTTTGATACCATGCTTGCCCACTATTTGCTCGACCCGGAAAGCAGGCATAATATGGATGTGCTGTCGGAGAATTACTTGGGCTATACTCCAGTTTCGATCACCGAACTAATTGGTAAAAAAGGCAAGGGGCAAGGCACCATGCGCGATGTACCCATTGAGCAGGTAAAGGAATATGCTGCCGAAGATGCAGACATAACCTTACAACTGAAAGAGAAATTTGCGCCGCTTATTTTGGCACAAGACCAAAAAGAGCTTTATTATGAAATAGAGACTCCATTGGTGTATGCTCTTGCCGAAATGGAATATAATGGTGTGCTAGTGGACCGTGATTTCTTGTCTGTTTACTCTAGGGAGTTGGGCGAGGATATTGCCGTGCTGCAGGATGCCATCTTCGGCATGGCTGGCACCAAATTTAATATCGATTCGCCCAAACAAATGGGCGAGGTACTTTTCCTGAAAATGGGCATACCCTATCAAGGTAAAAAGACCAAAACAGGCCAATATGCCACGGGCGAAGATATTTTGAGCCGATTGGAGCATGAGCACCCCATTGCCAGCGAGATATTGAACTATCGTGAGTTGGTGAAGCTGAAATCGACTTATGTTGATGCGTTGCCGCAACTAATTAACCCCAAAACAGGCCGTATACACTCCAGCTTTAACCAAGCGGTGGCGGCTACGGGCAGGTTGAGCTCACAAAACCCGAATTTACAGAACATCCCTATCCGCACTGAAAAGGGCCGCCGCATCCGTAAAGCATTTGTGCCTCGCGATAGCGACCATATTTTACTTTCGGCGGATTATAGCCAAATCGAATTGCGCTTGGTGGCTGATATAAGCAAAGACGAGGCCATGCTAGATGCCTTCAAAAAAGGACTGGACATTCACGCAGCAACAGCCAGCAAGGTTTATAATGTGCCGTTGGAGGAAGTTACCTCAACGCAACGCCGAAACGCCAAGGCTGTTAACTTCGGAATCATTTACGGCACTACAGCCTTTGGCTTATCGCAAAACCTGAACATCCCCCGCCGCGAGGCAGCAGAATTAATTGATGCTTATTTTAACGAGTACCATGGCCTAAAACGCTACATGGACCTAGCCGTGCGTGAAGCCAAAGAGCAAGGATATGCCGTTACACTTAAGGGTCGCAGACGTTATTTGCCGGATATTTTGAGCAGTAACCAAGTGGTGCGCGGTCATGCAGAGCGCAACGCCATAAACGCCCCCATACAAGGTACCGCTGCCGATATGATTAAGATTGCGATGATTGATTTACACCGCGAAATTGAACGACTTAAGCTAAGCTCGCGCATGGTGTTGCAGGTACATGATGAATTGGTATTCGATGTTCATAAGGACGAATTGGAAGTACTTAAGCCCTTAGTGCAAAGCAAAATGAAGAATGCCTTAAAACTGGATGTGCCAATTTTGGTAGAAATGGGCGTGGGCTACAATTGGCTGGAAGCACATTGATATTTACGAGTTGGTAATTTACGATTTACGAATGGTGCAGTGTTTGTGATTTTATTTTTTCTGATTAATTGGTCGGTAAAGGGTATGTTTATTTGGCAAAGAATACTGCCAAATACATCAGATAAAAGTTGAGAATAGGCTTTAGCATTTGTTTTTAAACGGTATTGCTAGCCTTAGTTGTATCCCTGCTCCCAATCTGACAAAGTAGCAACTTGCTGTTGTTCGGGGTACACTACAATGAAATTTTTCTTTTGAAATGATTTGATCAGGTGGCGCGAAATATTCTCCATATCATCGTTATATGAAATAAAACCCAAACGGGACTGAACAATGTATATCAAATCGTTGTCGTTATATTGGTGAGCTTTGGTAGTAAACTCTTCCCAACGATTAGTAGCGATGTATTCAGCCTCTAGCGAAAGTTTAGTGAGTTTGTTTGCCTCTTCTATTCCCTTTAAAACCTCTTCATCGCCCACGAATCGTACTTTTGCGCTTGTTTGCTGGGCAAGATGTTTCAAGGCACGCATCCATTTTTCTATTCCTGGCTCTAAGTGTGCGTTTTGGGGCAGTATTACATGAATGAAACTTATTGTGGCAATAGGAACAGTAATATGGCTTACCAAAATCATTTGTGACGATCCCAAAAGCAACTTTTCAAGCACTGTGCCGAATATACGGTCTCTGGTAGAGAATTTAGGGCTCCAGCCCATTACAACCTTACTAATATTGAGTTCTCGCAACGATCGGCTAATACCACTGGCTATGCTTAAATCAATTCTTGATACCACTTTTACTTTTGCATCCATGCTGGCCGCGTACTTTTCGGCTTTTTCCAGCAAACGCTCGTTATGCATTACTTTATCACGGGCTTCGTCATCATCCAATACCACTGATAGGGCATAAATGGGCTCTTTCGATTCAGAGTTACGAACCAAGCCTGCCAAATCAAGCAACGGCAGCACGCTTTCAGGGTTTGCTACTGGTATCAATATGCGGTCGGGTACATCGGGTGCTTCGGCAATTTCTTTGTTTTGCGTAATGGCTATTTTGCGGCCGGCAGCTTCCGTCACAAAGCTGCTTACCAAGCAAGTAACCAATATAACCAGTATAGTGCCATTTAATGCCGCTTCGGTAAGCAAGCCCAAATTAAAGCCCACCAAAACAATTGCCAGGGTGGCTGCTGCATGGCCACTAGTAAGGCCGAAAAGCAAATTGCGTTCAGTAGGCGAGTAGCCGAATATTTTTTGGGTTAAGAAAGCGGCCATCCACTTAGTGGTAAGTGCTACCAGAACCAGCGTTCCAGCCATTTTCAACGCATCCATATCCTTAATTACCACTGAAACATTCACTATCATACCTACACTGATAAGGAAGAAGGGTATAAATAGATTGTTACCTACAAACTCAATGCGGTTCATTAGAGGCGAGGTATGGGGAATCAATCGATTAAGTGCAAGGCCCGCCAAAAATGCACCTATAATGGCCTCAACACCTGCTAGTTCAGCTAAAAATGCGGCCAAGAAAACTATGGCCAAAACAAAAAGGTATTGAAAGCCTCCTTCGCCTGCTTGGTTGCGGAAAAACCATTGGGTAACGCGCGGTACTATCCATAACATAATAAACACAAACACTGCCAATGAACCCACCAGTTTTAACCAAAATGCTGTATCTAAATCGCCTTTTGCTGAATTTGATACTACTGCCAGCACTAATAGTACTAGCGTATCGGTTACTATTGTGCCACCAATGGCAACGGTTACTATTTCGTTTCGGTTGATGCCCAACCGGCCAACAATGGGATAGGATACCAAAGTATGGGAAGAAAACATGCTGGCCAGCAGTATAGCGCCGGCTAACTCAAGACCTAGGAAATAGTACGCAGTTAAAGTGCCTATTGTTATAGGAATTAAAAAGGTAACAGCCCCAAACGAAAGACTTTTATTGCGCGAACGTTTAAAATCGTTCATGTCTACTTCTAGGCCGGCCAGAAACATAATGTAAAGCAGCCCTACTTTACCAAAAAGGCTAATGCTTGCATCGTTTGACAATACACCTAAACCATGCGGGCCTAGCAATACGCCAGCTATTATCATGCCTATGATGCCAGGTATGCGCAGCTTACCCAATAAGAGAGGCGAGAATAGGGTGACGGAAAGGATAATCAAAAAAATGACAATGGGGTCCTTTAGCGGTAGGGAAAGGTCTACTAAGAACAATATATTTTGGCTAGTATTCATTGAGTTGAAGCTTGCGCATTTACAAGATACAAACTTGCATTTTTAGTTAACAGGTTATTTGTTGTTGGTTGATTGGAAATAGAGGATGGTAGAAGTAATTATGAATATGCTAAATACCAATGCCTCAAAAATTGGTAACTAATAACCAGTATACCGATAACCAATTATCCAAATTATGGTTCATCCAACAATCGGGCGTCTGTTTTTTCTAGTTTTTTGCGGAAACGTTGTACACTAGCATACCGGAAACCGTACCAAGCAAGAATTGACCAGCCGATTAGGAAAAACAAACCACCTACAGGAGTTATGGGGCCTAGGAAACTCCAAGAAGCAATGCCTAAAATATTTTTAGTTGAAAGGAGGTATAAAGAGCCTGAAAAAAGCACAATGCCATCGATAAAAGCATAGGCAGCTAGTCGCAGCATTCTTGATTCATCTCGAGAGTATAGTATTACCACAAACACCAACGCAAGGGTGTGATAAAAATGATATCTGCTAGCAGTATCGAACACGGCCTTTTCATTAGGCAAAAGCATATTTTGCAGCTCGTGTGCCCCAAAAGCACCCAATGCAACGGCCAGTAATCCAAAAATTCCTGCTGTTCCTAGTAGTTTGTTATACACAAGTATGCGTTGACTTTATTAGTTAGCAATTTAAACATTGTGTGGGCTAAAGCTTTAGCTTTGTAAAGATAAGGCAATCATGTTAATGAAACGTTACCTTACCATAGTTTTGCTAGTACTTTTACTAGGCGGTGTACTGGGTTATTTTTTCTTTGTTTTTTGGAAGAAGAACCAATCAAGACCGCTTGAGGATGCGCTATTGCAAAATACGTCGTTTTACCTAAGCACAAAAGACGCACTCGCGGTTTTTCCTTCTTTTCGCAATATGCCATATGGCGATGATGTTTTTGCACTTCCAGTATTCAACCGGCTCGACCAACAACTTACTGCATTCGATAGTGTTTTGAGGGCTACCGGGCATACACTTTCGGGTATCCCACTTATTGCCTCTTTATATTCAACGGGTGCTGATAAATATGACTGGCTTTTTTTGGTTGATGGAAGTAAAACCGAAGCAGAGGAGTTATTGGGTAAGCTCTCTAGTATTGCCGGAGCAAAAGTGAGCAAGCGCATTTATCATGACGAAACTGTGCTCGATATTTTGATGCCAGGTGCCTTAGTTCCTTTCTCATGCGCCTCACTTAATGGTATTTTTATGGGAAGTTTTTCAGCTTTCTTAGTGGAGGAGGGTATTGTGCAATTGAGGGACAATGAGCCCATCGAAGAAACCGACCATCGATACCGAAAGATAAAGAACCTAGCAGGCAACGGGGCCTCTCTTACCCTTTTTTATAACCCTGCGCTAGCATATGCGCTCGAAAAGCAGTTTATCGATGAGTCAAAGTCATCATTGCTGGCGCAGTTGGGTTCTTCCAGCTCGTGGATGGCATTGGATGTTAGTTTCAGAAACAATAGCATTTTGTTGGGTGGCTATACCTTGCCCGATAGCACAGGGGTTTTGTCAACCTTTAATCAGGCTCCTAAATACGAGTTTGGTTTTGATAAAGTGCTGCCTATCAATACCGCGTATTTTACAGCACAAGAGTTGGTTTTCGATTTAGAAAATGGAGAAAGCAGCGTAGCTAGCTACTTGAGCAACGATTGGCTTATACCCTTTGCCTGCTACGGGCTGCTCGAACCACTGGATAATGATTTTAACGCAGAGTGGTTTCTTACCATGCCTATTGTTGATGAGGATATTGCCAATCAATCGCTGCAAGAAATGGCACGATTCAATTTATCGGATAGCCTTTTTACCGACGAATTGAACGGGGCAGTTATTGGGCAACTTACCAACGATTCGGCATTGGTGAGGGCTTTGGGCCTCAGCAAGTGGCTGCCATTGTCCAATCCATATTTTACGGTATACAAAGGCCATGCGTTTTTTGCGAACGACGTAAACACGATTAGGGATATATTGGGCAAAGTAAATGCGGGCTTGGTTTTGGCTGGTAACCCTACTTATGTGGGTTTTGCTCAAGAAGTTTCGAGCACCAATAGTTTATACATATACGCCAACCCCACCCGTATGGGTGAGTTGATGCCAGCAATTTTGTTAAATAGCGTATTAGAGGGAAAAGGAAGTGACTATAAAAACTTTACCCCGGTGGGGTTGCAATATAGTTACGATGAAGGGGTGTTTTTTACCATAGCCATGCTGCAATATCGTGCTGGGGCTAGCAGCCTTGCAACCGACGAAATGGATACGATTTCGGATGGATTAGCCTCCGATATATTGGCTTGGCGTCTGCCTTTAGGTGCTCAAGTTATAGGCAGTCCTCAGTTGGTAACTAACCATAATACTGGCGAGTTAGAGGTGTTTGTGCAAGATGCCAACAACAACATCTATCTCATTAATCGGGCAGGTAAAGTACTTTGGAAAAAAGCTATTGATGGCGCCATCATGGGCGACGTATATCAAGTTGATTTGTATAAAAACAACAAGCTGCAGCTAATTTTCAATACACAGCAGAAGGTCTATTTGTTTGATCGCAATGGCGAGTATGTGGAACAGTTTCCGGTAGCATTGACCGCAAAAGCAGTTAATGGCATGTTTTTGATGGGCGACAAACAAAATTTTCAATACTTTGTGGCTTGCGAAGATTACAAGGTATACGGTTATACTGCAAACGGGAAGCCACTGCAAGGTTGGAACCCTAAGCCTAGGGTAGGCACCATAACGTATCCATTGCAGTTTACCACAAGCCAGGGCAAAGAGTATTTGATATTGACCAATAAGGACGGAACATTGCTGTTCTACAATCGCAATGGCGATAGGATAGAAAAGCCCATAAGGCTGGAGGCGGAGTTTAATCAACCGTTTTTTGTATACGAGCACAACAAAACATTTAGCCTGGTTAATGCCAGCAGCGAGCGCATATTGTTTAGCGTAAATGCCAAAGGTGAGGTTAAGGAAATTACAGACGAAAAAATGCCACCTTACCTTTACTTTGCAGGTGCTGTGGTTGATAGTAGCTTACAATACTTTTTTGTGGCCGCCGATATGGTAACATTTACTTCTCCTGAACTGGTTACCCTGAATACGTTTGCCCCAACACAACCGATTGACCAACCCATACAGTTGTTTGCTTCCGGTAGCAAACGCAATTTATTAGGATTGACTAGCACAGCCGGTAATCAAGTGTATCTAGTTGATATGGCAGGGCAGTTGCTGCCTGGTTTGCCACTAAAAGGCAATACGGCCATGGCATTGGGCCATTTATTTGATAGTGATAAACTTACCCTAATTGTTGGCGATGCAGATGGTAACCTAAATGCTTACCGATTGCCCTAAACTTGCCAGTTGATTGGCTCTAGGCCATTTTCTTTGAGAATTTCATTGGTTTTGGAGAAGTGCTTACATCCTAAGAATCCTTTGTATGCGCTAAATGGCGATGGGTGTGCCGCTGTAAGTATGTGGTGCTTGCTGCCATCAATTAATGCTGCTTTATCTATCGCGAATTTACCCCAAAGCAAAAACACCAAACCAGATCGCTCCTTGGATAGCGTGGTTATAATCGCATCGGTAAACCGCCCCCAACCAATTTGGCTATGCGATGCTGGTTCACCATCGCGTACCGTAAGTATGGCATTCAGCAACAGCACGCCTTGTTTGGCCCAAGCCTCTAAATTGCCATGCTCAGGAATGGGCAGACCAAGGTCGCTGTGCAATTCTTTATAAATGTTGACCAAGCTTGGAGGAGGCTTTATGCCATGTTGCACACTAAAGCATAGGCCATGTGCCTGCTTGGGGCCATGGTAAGGGTCTTGCCCCAGAATTACCACCTTTACCTTATCGAAAGGGGTAAGATTAAAGGCATTGAAAATTAAGGGTGCAGGTGGGTAGATGGTTTTCTCAGAAGCCATTTCCTGCGATAGAAACTTTTCTATTTCCTCAAAATAAAGCGCGTTGAGCTCTTCTTGAAGTACTTTCTGCCATGAAGTTTCTAGTAGTGTAAGCATAGCTCGCTAAGTTGATAATGCTGATAGATACTGGCAATAGTAGCAATTCTGCGGATGTAATGCAAGATGTTTTCAATGACTATCTTACGTTGGAATAAGCCATTTTTCTAAAATTCCCCAACTAATCGATGCAAAATATTGCTAATTAACCATTTTTGTTAAATTTATTTAATGTATTTATATATTAT
>CAIOSU010000222.1 GCA_903861055.1 uncultured bacterium | reverse complement strand
TTGGTAATGGTTCCGGTGTTGTTGCTAGCTGCAGGCAACTTTGCACAAGCACAACGTGAAACTATCAGCACTGCCCCTGCCGACGGTAAAGGTATCCAGTTTTTCCAAGGCACTTGGAACGAAGCACTTGCCGCTGCAAAAAAAGAAAAGAAATTGATTTTTGTGGATGCCTATGCCGTTTGGTGTGGCCCTTGTAAATTCATGAGCAACAACGTTTTTCCGGATGGGGCAGTAGGTGAATATTTCAACAAAAACTTCATCAGCTACAAGTTTGATATGGAGAAAGGCGAAGGCCCCGAATTCTCTAGCAAGTATAAAGTAACGGCTTACCCAACGCTATTGTTTATCGACTATGCCGGTACCGTGGTATACCGCGAAATGGGCGCTCGCGATGCAGGTGGCTTCATTAAGTTGGGCGAAAGCGCACTTGCAGCTTCTAAAAAGTAAGTTTTGGTATTAATGCCCAATCAATGCATCGGGCGTTTCAAATTACCATATAGTAACTCGTCAAGGGCCGTGCTAAGCGGCCCTTTTCTATGCTCCGAAAATTGGCTTAGCAATATGTTTGATTTGGCAATACCTGCTTCTAGGTTTATCTCATCTTGAAACTGGGTAATATGCCTAGCTAATTTAGCCATACGCTTACCCAAATATATTTGCTCGGTTTGGCCTGGCGTGGGCACCAGTATCGCTTTTAGCCCCAGGGCATTTAGGTCCATAAGCGTGCTATATCCAGAACGGCACACAATAGTTTTAGCGCGTTGCATAACATAATTCATCTGGTCAGTATCCAAATGCCCTACCACTTCTATATGATCCTCCAATCGGATTGTTTTACCTTCCTCGGGTTTGCCGAGAATCAATAACTTCTTGCCGGCTATGCCAGGCAACTGCTCCCGCAGTTTTTGCTCAAATATGGTGCGCTGTGGTTCGGGACCCGAACAAATAGCCAGCACATCATACTCTGGCTCTATAGCTTTAGTATCAGCGGTCATACGGCTAAGCGGGCCAATGTAGCGGTAGCGCTTTTTGGTAATGGCCGTGCCATGGCCCAAATCGCCAGAAAGGTTGGGTACAGAAGGCCAATCAGGAATCCAACAACGGGTAAATTTATTGATGTAACTATGGTTAAGATAATTGACCAGCGGCTCGAACGCACGCATTACACCAGGCATGCGAATGTATACTTGATGGGTAATAAACGCGGTTGGCACTGAAGGATGGGTAAGCCCAAAACGACTGTCGGAAATAACGTGAGTAATGCCCATTGATTTTATCAATTCGGGTAAAAGTTGGCCCTCTTTTTTAATAACCCCAAGCAAGCGTTGGCTTTGCAGCGCCATGTGCCATACCATGTTGCCATCGGCTGGGTAAGATGGGTTGTAAGCCGGCAACTCAATGTGCTCTAGTTCTGCAAACTCGTCCTTCCACAACTGCGCGGCCCTGCCCGCCGAACCTAGGATAATTTTCACATCGCGTTGCTGCAGCAACTTAATTACGGGTATGAGTCGGGTGGCATGACCAAGACCCCAATCTAATGCGGCTACTAAAACAACTGGAGTACTCAAATAAATTTATTAACCTAGCGTTATAAAATAGTGGTTTGCCGAATAAATTGTAAATTTAATACTGTTACTGCCAATAAAGACGACATGAAGCTAATATTTTTAAATTATATACTATCTACGCTTTTTCTAGTATCGAGCTTAGGCTTACTATCAGGTTGCAAAGCTAATAAGTGCGATTGTCCAAGTTTTCATGGCAAGGCTGTGGCAGAGCAAGTGGAGCAGTGCTAGTCTGGAATCAGAATTGACAGAATTGCTGAATTTTACAATTGAATGGGATTAACATTCTGTTGGTCAATCTAATTTCTTATCCATCAATTAATATTCATTGTACATAGTACATTGTACTTTGTACATCCTCTTACCCATTCACTTGACATTACCCCACTTACAACGTACCTTTGTACCAGTTTTTACTGATTTATCAAGAAAGATGGAGGGATTTGGCCCGTTGATATCTTAGCAACCACTACAAAAGCTCCCTGCTACAGTAGAAGGTGCCACTTCCAACCACGCTACCCTTGGCGGTGTGGGCAGATAAGTTAGAGGCGGGAACGTAACACAAACCTTCCACGGTTTTTCCTGTTATGTAATCACTTCTGGCTAAGCCAAGGCGATTATAGTTTAAAACGGGAACAAAACAATGACCAAACCTGACATAAGAGACCTACTCAAAGAGCGCATACTGGTACTGGACGGCGCTATGGGTACCATGATACAGCGTTACAAGCTAGAGGAAGATGATTTCCGTGGCGAGCGGTTCAAAAATCATGCACACCCACTTAAAGGCAACAATGACTTGTTGGCCATTACCCGCCCCGACGTGCTCAAGGCCATTCATGTGCAATACTTGGAGGCTGGTGCCGACATCATAGAAACCAATACCTTTAGCGGTACCACCATCGCCCAAGCCGATTACCACTTAGAAGACGCCGTGTATGACATTAACTACCTTTCGGCTAAGATAGCCAAAGAGGCAGCCGATGAAGTGACGGCCAAAAACCCCGACAAGCCTCGCTATGTGGCAGGTGCCATTGGGCCAACGAACCGCACCGCATCTCTATCGCCAGATGTAAACGACCCAGGATACCGTGCCGTAACGTTTGATCAATTGGTGGTGGCCTACAAAGAGCAAACCAAAGCCTTGATAGAAGGCGGTGTGGATGTGATATTGGTAGAGACTATTTTCGATACCTTGAATGCCAAAGCTGCACTATTCGCCATTACCGAGTACTTTGAGGAAGTCGGCAAAGAATACCCTATCATGGTATCGGGCACCATTACCGATGCCAGTGGCCGCACTCTTTCGGGGCAGACCACCGAGGCGTTCCTTATTTCTGTATCGCATGCACCGCTGTTAAGCGTAGGCTTAAACTGTGCCCTCGGTGCATCTCAGCTTCGTCCGTACTTGCAGGTGCTGGATAAAAAGTCGGATTTCTTTGTGAGTGCCTACCCCAATGCGGGCTTGCCCAACGAGTTTGGCCATTACGATGAAACCCCCGAATTGATGGCCAGCCAGATAAAAGACTATTTGGAAGAAGGCTTGGTGAATATAGTAGGCGGTTGCTGCGGCACCACCCCCGACCACATCCGCGCCATTGCTAGGCTCGCTGCCAATTATAAACCCAGGACTGCAACCATAGACAAAACAGCAGCAGTAAAATAACTATTACCTAAAAAACCATGGAATATCAACCATGGACCATCTACGATAACCATGTCTATTGCTCCTCTTAAACTTAGCGGCCTAGAGCCATTAGTAGTATTCCCGGGTTCCAATTTTGTGAACGTGGGCGAGCGTACCAATGTAACCGGTTCAAAAAAATTCCTGCGCTTAATAAAAGAAGGGAAGTTTGATGAAGCCCTTTCCGTTGCCCGCGACCAAGTAGAAGGTGGCGCACAGGTATTGGACGTTAACATGGACGAAGGCATGTTGGAAGGCGTGGCTACCATGACCCGTTTCTTGAACTTATTGGCCAGCGAGCCCGACATTAGCCGCATACCGGTAATGATTGACAGCAGTAAATGGGAGATTATTGAAGCGGGGCTTAAATGCGTGCAAGGCAAGAGCATTGTAAACTCCATCAGCCTAAAAGAGGGCGAGGAGCCATTTATCAAGTACGCCAAACTCATCAAGCGCTACGGTGCCGCCACAGTAATAATGGCATTTGATGAGCAAGGCCAGGCGGATACATACGAGCGCCGTATTGAAATTTGCAAAAAGAGCTATGATATATTGGTGAATGTGGTGAAATTCCCACCGCAGGACATCATTTTCGATCCGAATATTTTCCCTGTGGCTACAGGCATCGAAGAGCATAACAACTACGCTGTCGATTTCTTTAAAGCCACGCGCTGGATACGCGAAAACCTACCCGGCGCCCACGTGAGCGGCGGTGTGAGCAACGTTTCATTCAGTTTCCGCGGCAATGACACCGTACGCGAGGCCATGCATTCGGCATTCCTATACCATGCCATTAAAGAAGGCATGGACATGGGCATCGTGAACCCAACTATGTTGGCCGTGTACGACGATATACCTAAAGATTTGCTAGAGCGTGTAGAGGATGTGCTATTGAATCGCCGTCCCGACTCCACAGAGCGCCTGCTAGATTTCGCAGAGAGCTTTAAAGGCGATAAGAGCATAGGCAAAGAGAAAGACCTAGAGTGGCGCAAAGGCGATGTGCAGGAGCGCATTACGCACGCGCTAGTGAAGGGCATGGCCGACTACATTGAAGAGGATACCGAAGAGGCCCGCTTGATGTACGACCATCCGATAAAAGTAATTGAAGGCCCACTCATGAAGGGCATGAACGTGGTGGGCGACTTGTTTGGTGAGGGCAAAATGTTCTTGCCGCAGGTGGTAAAGTCGGCAAGGGTAATGAAGAAAGCCGTGGCGCACTTGCTGCCATATATTGAAGCCCTAAAACAAGAAGGCGACCGCAGCAATGCTGGAAAAGTGTTGATGGCAACCGTAAAAGGCGATGTACACGACATTGGCAAAAACATTGTGGGTGTAGTACTCGGTTGCAACAACTACGAAGTAATTGACTTGGGCGTAATGGTGCCTGCCGAAAAAATATTGGCAGCAGCCCGAGAGCACAATGTGGACATCATCGGTTTGAGCGGATTAATTACCCCATCGTTAGATGAGATGGTTCACTTAGCTAAAGAGCTTCAGCGGGGCGGTTTTAAGCAGCCCCTGCTGATTGGCGGTGCCACAACCAGCAAAATGCATACGGCTGTTAAAATAGAGGCATCGTACACCAACGCCCCAGTAGTGCATGTGTTGGATGCTAGCCGCTCGGTTACAGTAGTAGAAAGTTTGCTGGGCGAAAAGCGCCCCGATTTTGAGGCTGCCATTCGCGAAGAGTATGAAATGATGCGCGAACGCCACCGCAGCAGCCAAAGCCATAAAGAATATCTGCCGATACAAGAGGCCCGTGCCAACCACGTGCCGATTGACTGGAATACCACTACCCCTACCAAGCCTAGTTTCTTAGGCTTGAAGGAGTTTAATGATTACCCGCTAGATGAGTTGGCACAGTATATTGATTGGACTCCGTTCTTTCAGACGTGGGAGATGGCCGGCCGATTCCCTGCAATATTAACGGATCATGTAGTGGGCGTGGAGGCTACCAAGCTATACAATGATGCTAAGGTGATGTTGCAGCAAATCGTCGATAAGAAGATGCTTAGAGCCAACGGCGTTATCGGCTTTTGGCCAGCTAACAGCGAAGGCGACGACATCCAGCTCTTTAGTGATGATGCCCGCAGCCAATCGTTCCTTACCCTGCACCACCTCCGTCAACAGAACCGCAAGGCAGCCGGGCAGCCGAACCTTTGCCTGAGCGATTATATCGCACCAGTTGAAGTAGGTGTGAAGGATTACCTAGGTGGGTTTGCCGTAACGGCAGGCCTTGGTATGGAGCCTTGGCTGGAGCAATACGCCAAAGACCACGACGACTATAGCAGCATTATGCTCAAAGCCCTTGCCGACCGCTTGGCAGAGGCCTTTGCCGAGCGCCTGCACGAGCGGGTGCGCAAAGAGTTCTGGGGCTATGTGCCGCAAGAAGAACTGGGTGGAGAAGACCTAATAAACGAGAAATATCAAGGCATACGCCCGGCACCGGGCTACCCCGCTTGCCCCGACCATACTGAAAAGGCCGAACTGTTCAACTTACTCGATGCCACCAACAAAGCGGGCATAATCCTTACCGAAAGCTATGCCATGATGCCTGCAGCCGCCGTTAGCGGATGGTACTTCAGTCACCCACAAAGCAAATACTTCGGCATCGGCAAAGTAACCAAGGACCAAGTAACCGACTACGCCAAACGCAAAGGCATGGAGCTGGAGGTTATGGAAAGGTGGTTGGCGCCGGTGTTGAGTTATGATTGATTTTTAGTTACCAAATAAACATAGCTTCCTGAAAAAGTGAGAGATGTATGTTGATTGCATTATTATTTAGTTGGCTTATTGCAATGCCTAATAGTCTTTCTATTGATGGGCACTTTGTGGATAGTGCAGGAGAAGGTATTCCATTTTTGAATATTAACATTATTGGACCTGGTTATGAAGCAAATGCTCCAACTGAATTTGATGGCTACTCAACAATTTATGTGCACGAAGCCAAATTAGGCGACACCTGCTATCTTACCTTCACCGCACTTGGGTACATTACCCAGCGCGATACGATTGTGCTACAGCAGTTCAACGACAAAAAGTATGTGTTGAAGGCGGAGAATGAGAAATAAGGCCCCTTTCTGCAACAGCTATTAAACTTATCCAGCATATTGAACCTACTTGTACCATCTTTGGTTTGCAAAATGTACCGAAAGGTATAATTTAGAATGGTGGTTATGCTTTTCTAAACCGAATTTAACAAGTAGATTGTATTAAAATTTAAAAAAAATATACCATGCTTACCACCCAACAACCCCGCCGAGTAGCTATTATTGGCTACAACCGCATCCCTTTTGCGAGGCAAAATACCGCTTACACTATGGCTAGTAACCAAGATATGATGACTGCTGCGCTTAACGGACTGATTGACCGTTATAAGTTAAGCGGTATGCTTTTGGGCGAAGTAGCAGGTGGCGCGGTTATAAAAAGTAGCCTGGATTTAAATCTGATACGCGAATGCGTGCTGAGCACCTCGTTAAACCCTGCAACACCGGCTTGCGACATACAGCAAGCATGCGACACAGGTATGGAGGCGGCGGTGTATATTGCCAACAAAATAGCCCTTGGCCAAATTGATGTGGGTATTGCTGGTGGCGTTGATTCTACTAGTAATGTGCCTATTTTAATGAGTGCTAGCCTTACTAAAAAGCTATTAGCTGTGCGTCGCGCCAAAACCACTGGGGCTCGCCTTAAAACCATCCTGAGCATTCGCCCTAGCGACTTTGCACCCAACCCGCCAGAGAACAATGAGCCACGCACTGGGCTATCTATGGGTGGGCATACAGAGTTTACCGCTAAGCATTACGAAATTCCGCGCCAAGAACAGGACCAGTTTGCCTACGAGAGCCACAAAAAGTTAGCTCAAGCTTATGCTGAAGGCTTCTTGGATGATATGATTACACCATTCAATGGTTTGACAAAGGACAACATCCTTCGCGCTGATTCTACCATCGAAAAACTATCGACCCTTAAGCCAGCATTCGACAAGGAAAGCGGTACGCTTACTGCGGGCAATTCATCGCCCCTTACAGATGGTGCATCGTGTATATTACTGGCCAGCGAAGATTGGGCTAAAGCACATAACTTGCCAGTAATAGCTTACCTCTCGTTTGCCGAACTTGCTGCAATAGAATATGTAAAGGATAAGCACAACTTACTTTTGGCACCCATAAATGCCGCAAGCAGAATGCTTAAAAAAGCCGGTATAACCTTACAAGATTTTGATTTTTACGAAATACACGAAGCATTTGCTGGCCAGGTATTAGCTACCCTCAAAATTTGGGAAAGCCCTGAGTTAAGTAAAGAATTTGGACAAGAAGCGCTTGGAGCTATTGACCGTAGTAAATTGAACGTAAAAGGTAGTAGCCTTGCCGCAGGGCATCCTTTTGCTGCTACTGGTGGTAGGGTTTTAGCTACTGCTGCTAAACTGCTCAACCAAAAAGGCTCAGGCAGAGCGTTCGTATCTGTTTGTGCGGCCGGTGGGCAAGGGCTTACGGCTATCTTAGAGAAGTAAGCTTTCTACGCATATAAAAGCGAAGGCACCTTGTAGTTATACAAGGTGCCTTCGCTTTTTAAAAATCCCGAGTTATTGCACCACCAATTGTTTAATGGAAGTGGTCTTATCATAAGTTTTAATGAAATAAACGCCAGCGCTAGGAAACTGTGACCTGTTAATGGTGGTTTTACCATTTTCTAGCTGTTGTGTAAAGAGTAGTTTGCCACTAACGTCATACACTTCAACCTGTTTTGCACCAAATGATGCTGTGATGGTTGTTGAACTAGCTAAAGGGTTCGGAAACAGACTAATGGACTCTCCTTTGCCCAATTCGGTAACAGATGTAAGCCTATCTACAACATAAGAATCAACCAGCCACGATGCTTGCAAATTTGCAACCAACTCGCGGGCCAACGGAACATTGTCCATGGTGTGAGTTACAACATCATTTGCATTACGCACATCAAAACTGTCTATTACCAATGCTAGCGCCAAGCTAATGCTTACATTTAAGCTTTCAGTTGAATCGGTCACGTTTTCTAATAAGTTGGCCGTAACATTAGCTTTATAATTATCGCCCCCCAAATGATATTCAAATGGAACCGTAAAACCAGCAGATTGATTGGCAGAAGTATCAATGGCACCCTCTATACGTGCAAAAATATAACCAGAGTTCCACGACCAGTGCATTGAAGGCACTTGCAACGCCAACGGGTGCCCAGTGGCATAAACGGTTGGATCTGCATGGTTGGTTGCACTATCAACACCAATGGTGTAAGTTATTGATTGATAGTTGCCAACGGGTATTTGCCCGAGCGAAATGTTAGGTGTATTGGCAGTAATGCGCAGCACTGTATCAATGTTAACCGAACCATTGCTTGTTTGCAACTGGATGTTGCTTAAGTAATAGCCAGCATAGTCGAATTTTATAGTTGCTCCATCAGCATTCAAATGTTCCGATGTACCAAATGCCACCGGATCGTTGGCTGCAAACAGATAATCAAACGATAAAACCAACTGCCTGCTTCCTTGCGCGTGAAGGCCAATAGTGGTTAGTAGGGCAAGGGTAAAAAAATAAAATTTCATAATAACCTATTTGTTAGAAGATGTCTTACTGCTGTTTGAAGTTGCACTGCTTCCAAAATTTAACATAACAAAGCAACCAGGCTATCCCAACAACATAATGTCATTGAAACAAACATAGGCGTGTGTTGTTTAAAAACGGCTGCCTTTTTCAATATCGCCCAATTCTTCGCCCGCGCTATTCAAAAAGTGGAATTCAGTAAGATGGTAATCATGGTTAGATGAAACCGGTATAGGATTGAAATAGCGCTTTAGCTCTGAGCTCCATTTCATACGCAACGATGGGAAGCCCTTCTTTATGTAAGCTTCTACATAAGGGTGGGTAATAAGGCTTATGTCTTTGTGCTTGGCTGCCAGATCAAACAGCTTCTGCTTAATATCGTCAACCAACAAAATGGTGGCTTCTACTTTGCCAGTACCTTCGCAAGTAGGACATACCTCTTGGGTCACAATGTTCATTTCGGGGCGGGTACGCTCACGCGTAATCTGCATCAACCCAAATTTACTAAGCGGCAAAATGGTATGCTTAGCGCGGTCGTTGGCCATTTGCTCTTTCATGTACTGTGCCAAGTCCTTTTTGTGCTCCGGGTTTTTCATGTCAATAAAATCGAGCACGATAATGCCACCCAAGTCGCGCAATCGCATTTGGCGAGCGATCTCCTTGGCTGCATCCATGTTCACCTTCAGGGCGGTAGTTTCTTGGTCGCTGCGCGTGCCTACTTTATGACCACTGTTTATATCTATAACATGCAGAGCTTCGGTGTGCTCAATAACTAGGTAAGAGCCACCTGGCATAGTCACGGTTTTGCCAAACAATGATTTTATCTGTTTGGTAATACCCGCATGATCGAATACCGGGGCTGAACCGCTGTAGTAACTTACAATATCTTGCTTGTTGGGGGCTATTTTCTTTACATATTCCTCCAGCTCATCTTTCAGGGCCGAGTCGTTTACCACAATCTTATTGAACGTGTCGTTTAATAAGTCGCGCATGATGGTATTGGTTTTCTTCAGCTCTCCATAAATCTTCTGGGGGGCGTTGGCGCCTTTAAGATTTATCTGTATCTGCTTCCATTTCTCCAACAAACTCTTTAGGTCGGCATCAATTTCCGCCACGCTTTTGTTTTGCGCCACGGTGCGCACCACAATACCGAAATTTTTGGGCTTGATGCTTTCAATAAGTATCTGCAAGCGTTTGCGCTCTTCGTTTGAGCTTACCTTTTTACTGATACCTACACTGTTGCCAAACGGCATCAGGATAAGATAACGGCCCGGTATGGCAATTTCGCTAGTAAGACGGGGGCCTTTGGTTGATATCGGCTCTTTGAGTACCTGCACAAGTATAGGCTGGCGCTTATCTAGCACCTCGGGCATTTTCCCCGTTTTCAATATCTCCTTCTCAAACTGTAGGTTGGTGAGCAGCGGGTCGGTGAGGTTGCCCGCTATGGCTGTTTGAGCCACTTTCATGGCCGTACGTATTTTCGGGCCAAGGTCGGTGTAATGCAGGAAAGCATCTTTTTCATAGCCAACATCTACAAATGCTGCATTCAGGCCAGCTACCAGCTTGGTTACCCTGCCCAAATATATATCGCCAACTGTAAATTGCTTTCCGCTTTCTTCGTTGTATAGCTCTACTAACTCTTTGTTTTCGAGCAAAGCGATGCTCACACCCTTCTGGGTGGCATTTACTATTAATTCCCTATTCAATTCTGTTGCTTTTTAGCATAACGGCAATATTACCGTAAATGCCTGACAGGGGGGAGAGACGGGATAAAAAGCGAATGAATTTCGAAAGAATACAGCAATTATAGCGTTGGGGCTTAACAAATGATAAGCCCCAACATGCTACTTATTTCTTCTTGTGACGATTCTTGCGCAAACGCTTTTTACGTTTGTGTGTAGCAATCTTATGTCTTTTTCTTTTCTTACCGCAAGGCATAATACTAAAATTTTATTAATTAAGAGTTCTTTATTTTTTCAATGTAAGCATCAATATTGGTCTGAAATTCGGGGTCGGGTACCAATGCTTTTACCTTTTCCAAATATTCAATAGCTTTTGCTTTGTCACCTTTTCCGGCTTGTGCATCAGCCATCAATATATACGCTTCAATATTGCTACTATCAGCGCTCAA
>CAIOSU010000221.1 GCA_903861055.1 uncultured bacterium | reverse complement strand
GTGTATAGCATCTATTACCTCAGGCTGTTGTAATAATTCGCGGTTGTCCCACGTTTTTTCTATCAGGTCGCGATACTGTTGCACGTACATATTGCCTAATTTAGTGTGCTGCAAAACTCTCTAAAAAAAATGAAAAGCCCTCTGAGATATTCACTATTACTGCTGGTTTTATCTATTTCGTTGTTTTCATGTGGCGAGAAGGCCAACACGGTAAAGGCATATTACGACGAAGAAAAAAAGATGCTAAAAGAGGAATACGGCATAAAGGGCGCACCCGATGAGGCTGGCCCCGAAGTGCGCAATGGTTTGTACAAGGCCTTTTACGAAGATGGCAAGTTGAAAGAAGAGAAGATGTATGCCGATGGCGAATTGAACGGCGCGCGCAAACTATACTTTCCCGATGGCAAGGTGGATATTGAGGAAAACTACAAAAACGGGTTGTTTGAAGGGCCGTACAAAGCCCACTTCGCCAATGGGAAGGTAAAAGAGGAAGGCCAATATGTAAACAACGAGATAACGGGTTTGTGGAAATACTACTACGAAAGTGGGCAGTTGAAAGAGGTGGTTAATTTTGCCAACAACCTAGAGAATGGCTTGTATAAAAAATATCATGAAAACGGCACTTTGGCTGCCGAAGGCGAGTATAAGGCCGAAACTGAAAATGGATTATGGAAGTACTATCACGCTAATGGTGCTGAGCAAGAGCAAGTGACTTATGTTAATGGTAAAGAGGAAGGATGGGTGTACGTGCTCAGCGAAATGGGCGATACGGTTAAATGGATAAACTACAAAGAAGGCCGCCCGCTTAGTTTCAAGGAAAAGCCACAAATGCAGCAGTAGGATGCTATTGCATTGTTGGTTGCTGATACGGTTTGGTAACTCAACAATTGGTGCTTTTTAACATTTGGCATTGAATTTGTCGTTAGCTTTGCATACCATTAAAACTATTCTATGAAAATCAATCATTTTCTTGGCCTTTTGGTTGTTGTAAGTTTGGGTACAGCTTCTTGTAATTTAGATTTAGACAAAAACAAGAATATTGACTATCAGTTATTGGCTACCGATGCCAGCGTATCCGACAATATTAGCAGCGATACCTATCGTTTGGTTGACCAAGAATCAAGAAATGGTGAGTTTAGCGATAGCGTAGGTAAAGTTGCCACAAACCTTCAATGGGTTTCTTCTGTTGATACTTGCGCCATCGTGACGCTTAATGTAAACGGTGGAAACTTTCCGATGACCTTGACCATTGATTTTGGCTCAGGCTGCACTGATGGTTATGGCGTGGTACGCAAAGGGAAAGTTATTGGCGTATTCTCTGGCTATTATTCTACTACTGGCACAAGGGTTGATGTTAGTTTCAACAACTACTATGTAAATGGTTATAAGGTTGAGGGCCAAAAAAGCATCGTAAACAATGGCCGCAATGCGCAGCAGAAATTGCAGTTTAGCGTAGTTGATGCCAATGGCCGTATTACTAAGCCCGATAACAGCATCATTACTTGGGAATCGACTAGAACGCACGTTTGGGACGAAGGTGAATCGACTCCCTTGTTTTTTTGCGACGATGTGTATTCAATTACTGGCACGGCTAGCGGCGAGATTAGCGATGGAACCCCTTATGCCATCCGCACTGAGTCTGCAGTAAAGAAAAACGTTTGCTGTCCTTATGTTGACGAAGGCGTGGTAACCTACGCGGTAGACGGCTCTGATATTGCAACTATTGATTACGGAGGTGGTTCTTGTGATGGGCTGGCCAATATTACCGCCAATGGCAATACTTTTGTGGTAATTATACAATAACCACAGCACCAACAGGTGCCTGAAGTGCACCAATTGTGCCGCAGCTAAGGCATTCATGGTTCGTAATCTCAAAATAAATACATATCTTCTATTGGTTTATCAATGGTAAAGAATTTTGCTTGAAACGGATCTTGATTGTACTGCTCTCCTTCTTTTTTATTTTTATACTTGTATGGACGGTATCGGCAATGCCCTCTTACAGAGATGATAGCTTGGCACCTAATGAACAGTTGGTGTCGTTGTCGGGCAAGCTTTTATTTGCAGTAAAAACCGGTGAGCCCACCGATAGTATTGAAGCGACACTGGCCAGTATATCAACGCAAAGCTTGATTCATGGATTAAGTAACGATAATGCGCGTAAAACCTTTTGGCTAAATATTTACAATGCCTATTTCCAGATACTGGCCACCCGCGAAAAACTAGTAAGACCCGAAATTTTTAACCAAGAAGCGTTTACTATTGGCGGTTTAAAGCTAAGCTTAGACGATGTAGAGCATGGTATATTGCGCCGCTTTAGGGTAAAATGGAGCTTGGGTTATCTGCCTCGCTTTTGGCCCGACAAAGACATTAAAAGGCTTGCGTTAACCAACATAGACTATCGCATTCACTTTGCGCTGAATTGTGGTGCTAAAAGCTGCCCACCTATTGCTTTCTATGATTATGAACAAATAGAATCGCAGCTGGAATTGGCTACAACTTCTTTTTTAACGCAAGATGTAGTAATTGATGATACTCAAAAAGTGGTGCGTGTAATCAAATTAATGCAATGGTTTAAAGCCGATTTTGGAGGTAATAGGGGCATCAAAGAAATCTTGCAGAAGTATCTTGGCAAGGATTTTGCCGATTATAAAATTGAATACAAAGAATACGATTGGGGCAGCAGCTTGGGCAATTATGCAGACTAGTTTGATGGTCCATAGTCGATGGTCCATGGTTTATGCAAAATGACATCACTAGAGCCAATCAACCAATAACCAATAACCCCCTGACAGCCAAATAAGCCACTACAAAGGGTACGGTAAAGAAGAAGGCATCGAACCTATCGAGCACACCGCCGTGGCCGGGCAATAGTGTGCCACTGTCCTTTATACCCAAGTTGCGCTTCAGCATCGATTCTATTAAGTCGCCTACAGTAGCAAAGGTGCTGGTAAGTATGGCAATAACAACCCAATCCATTATTTCCCAACCTTCAACGGGCATTAAATAGTAAAGACCCACTGCTGTTAGCGCACAGCCAACTACACCACCAGCCGAGCCTTCAATGGTTTTGCCTGGCGAAATACGAGACAGTAGTTTGGTTTTGCCTATCTGCCTGCCTACTAGGTAGGCGCTTATGTCGTTTGCCCAAATAAGCAATAATACGGCCATCATGGGCCTCCAGCTATATCCATCGGCACCGAGCACCAAAAACTGCACCAGCATAAACGGGAAGGCCAAATAAACCAGCGAAACAACATTGAGCGATATGTTATAAAATGCATCTTTCGAGTCGGCAAATAGCTCTAGCACAAAAAACAACAACAACATGGCCGGAACCATGAGCAAATAATGGCCGCCAATAAAGCCATTGGCATAAAGATAAGCGCCCACATACAGGGTAGCACCAAGTAAAAGAATAAGTGGCAAGTAGTATGGGGTAGCTTTATTGGTGGTGCGCGTTGGTGCAGTAATGTTGTAAAACTCCCTCACCGAAAGCAGCATAACCACTGCCATAAGTGCTGCAAATGAGTATTGGCTGCCAATAATGCTTCCAATAACTACCGCGCCCATAATTAGCCCTGTGCCGGTTCTCACCCAAAAATCACTCTTCTTCTTCGGTTCCGTTTTCAGTGTCGTCATTATTTATGAGTTGTAGGGCTCTCAATAGTTTTTCTTCGGGCACATATACCTCTTGCTTGCCTATCGAAATCAAAGCGGAGTTCTGCTTATTGATGATTACGGCCTCAATTTCGTACTCGGTAAGCATAGATTGTATAATGTTTGCCTGATAAGGCACTGAGGTTTCGTATGCTTTTACCCAACCGTTTTCCATTATTCAGGTATATCTGATTTGATAATTGTGCGAGTATAAAACTGACGCAATACCAATGTAGTAATTACCAACGAGAATATGCTTAAATATATCGGTATCGATACGTTTTCGGGGTCGCTTATTACTTCTTGTTTCTGCATATACACCAAGGCTAACTGCCCACCATTAAACACGGCATGGCAAAAGATAGGAACAATAATGTTGCCGCTCCATGATGCCATATATCCCAGCATCATGCCCAGTGCAAGCCTAGGTATAAAGCCAGCAAACTCCATGTGTATTGCACTAAATGCAAGTGCCGCTAGTATTATTGGTATGTGCGGGTGCCCAGTCATGCGCCCCAGTGTTCGTTGCAGTGCACCCCTAAAGAAGATTTCCTCGGCAATGGGAGCAATGATAACGATAAGCAAAACATTGCCCAAAATGGCCCAAATGCCTTGCTCCTCAAACATATCAGTTTGTATTTTCTCGGCGGCTTTCTCTAGTTCCCAAGCAAAATCGGGTAGGGGGAGGTTTTGATTCACCTCATTGGTCATATAAATAAATGGAAGGCAAAGTATAGTGGCTGCAAAACCAAGTACCAGTAACGTAGATGGGGGACGACGATACGAGCCAATAATCGCCTTAGCTGGCTCGTTATTAATGCGGGCTACTATAATTGCCGGAACGATGAAAGTAAAGGGTAAGCCAATAATATTAAGCAGGCGCTGTTGAGCAACGGAAAAGTCAGGAACTGATTGGTGCAAAAAATAATTGATAGCAACATCGAGGTTAATGGCTACTGCAATAAATGCCGTCATTACCATGAATTGGAATACCAGCATACTGACCATCCATAGCCCAAAAAGGGCTAGCATCATTCTAAAGTTGCGTTGATATGTATCGAAATCAGTCATTAATTGACAATTGCCTTTAATGGTCGTAAATTTACGGTTTATTAGTTGTCTGTATTGCCTCTAAACCAAAAAAGCTGATGCAGCTTTTTATAATGGAATTTTTTAGAGGCTTGATAGGGTTCAGCAGTGCAATCGAAAATCGAAAATTGTATATCATAAATGAAAATTGGTTCAATAGATTTACCAGAGTTTCCGCTGCTGTTGGCGCCCATGGAAGATGTGAGCGATCCGCCTTTCCGTAGGTTGTGCAAATTGCATGGTGCCGATTTAATGTACACGGAGTTTATCTCCAGTGAGGGCCTTATCCGAAATGCTGATAAGAGCATCATGAAGCTGGATATCTTCGATTACGAGAAACCCATTGGTATCCAAATTTTTGGCGGGAATGGCGAATCGATGGGCGAAGCCACCCGTATTGTTACGGCCGCAAATCCTGATTTGGTGGACATTAATTATGGCTGCCCGGTAAAAAAGGTAGTTTGTAAAGATGCCGGAGCAGGTATTTTGAAGAACATTCCGAAGATGATTCGCCTTACCGAAGAGGTGATTAAAAACACCCACCTACCCGTTACTGTTAAAACGCGCCTTGGGTGGGATGAAAGCACCAAAAACATTGTAGAGATAGCCGAACGCCTGCAAGATATTGGCGTGCAAGCCCTGAGTGTGCATGGTCGCACGCGCGTGCAAATGTATAAAGGCGAAGCCGATTGGACCTTGATTGGCAAGATAAAAGAGAACCCGCGCATGCACATTCCCATATTTGGTAATGGCGATGTGGACAGCCCCGAGAAGGCAAAAATGATGCGCGATACTTATGGGGTGGATGGCATTATGATTGGCCGCGCCAGTATAGGCTATCCGTGGATATTTAGAGAAGTGAAACACTACCTTGCCACTGGCAAACACCTAGCTGCCCCAACTCTTGAAGACCGTGTGCAGGCCTGCCGCGAGCACTTAGAGTTTTCGGTGCAATGGAAAGGCAACGTTTTGGGCATATTGGAAATGCGCCGGCACTACACCAATTATTTCCGTGGTATGCCTAATGTAAAGGAGTTCCGCCGAATACTTACCAGCTCAAACGATTTAGACGAACTATACGCTACCCTTGCCGAAATACAGACTGCTTATGCCGGGTTTGATTTTGGTTTGGCGGAAGCTTAATTGATTGGGTATTGGTTATTGGTTAATCGGTTAGTAGTAAGCAGGCTAACTAGTTTTGATTGGGAACAGAGTGTAAATCAAAATCCTTTTCTCAATCAAGGTTCTAACAAGCATAAAAAAAAGCCCGTCTCGCATTGCACGAGACGGGCTTTTTTGTTGATTTAATCACATTATTTATGCGTCAATTTTCGCGTACTTAGCGTGCTTTTCAATAAACTCACGGCGAGGTGGTACATCGTCGCCCATCAGCATACTGAAAATGTGGTCCGCCTCAGCAGCACTATCAATAGTTACTTGTCGTAGCGTGCGTGTATTTGGGTTCATGGTAGTGTCCCATAGCTGTTCGGCGTTCATTTCACCCAAACCTTTATATCGCTGTATGTTCACGTTATCTTCTTTGCCACCTCTTGCAAGTTGCTGCACTGCAACATCACGTTGTTGGTCGTTCCAGCAATAAATCTGGTCTTTACCCTTTTTCACTAGGTATAGTGGCGGTGTAGCAATGTAGATGTAGCCATGCTCAACCAATGCTTTCATGTAACGGAAAAAGAAGGTAAGAATCAAGGTAGTAATGTGGCTTCCATCAATATCCGCGTCGCACATGATGACTATCTTATGGTAGCGGAGTTTTTCAATATCCAGTGCTTTATCATCTTCAACGGTACCTATTTTCACGCCCATGGCGGTAAACATGTTCCGTATCTCCTCGTTTTCGTAAATTTTGTGCTCCATGGCTTTCTCCACGTTCAAAATTTTACCCCTCAAAGGCAAAATGGCTTGAAAGTGACGGTCGCGGCCCTGCTTGGCAGTTCCACCTGCCGAGTCTCCTTCCACAAGGAACAACTCGCTGGATTCGGCGTCTTTGCTCGCGCAATCGGCCAACTTACCCGGTAGGCTGTTGCTGCCCAATACGCTCTTACGTTGTACCATTTCGCGGGCCTTACGGGCAGCGTGGCGCGCGGTAGCGGCAAGTATTACCTTACCTATAATGGTTCTGGCTTCACGTGGGTTTTCTTCCAGGTAGTTGGTAATAGCTTCGCCTACGGCAGTATTTACCACACCCGTAACCTCACTGTTGCCCAGTTTGGTTTTGGTTTGGCCTTCAAACTGAGGCTCAGGTACTTTTACTGATATTACTGCAGTTAATCCTTCACGGAAATCCTCTCCCGTAACGTCAAACTTCAGCTTCTCGAACATACCGTTCTTATCGCCATAGCCTTTAAATACACGGGTAATAGCGGCGCGGAAACCACCCACGTGCGTACCACCTTCGATGGTATTGATGTTGTTTACGTACGAGTGTATGTTCTCACTATAAGAGCTATTATACGTCAAAGCAACTTCAACCATAACATGGTCTCTAGTGCCTTCAACGGTTATAGGGCGCTCCAATAGCTGTTCGCGGGTTTGGTCAAGGTATAGTACAAACTCGCTCAAGCCACCTTCGCTAAGGAACGTTTCGGTAGGGTAGGAGCCGTCTTCATTAGCTTCACGTAAGTCAGTTATTTTCAAGCTGATACCTTTATTCAAAAACGAAAGCTCTCGTAAGCGTGAGGCTAGCGTTTCGTAATTGTAGGTAGTTATGTTGAAAATACTGGCATCGGGCGTAAAGGTTACTGAAGTACCGGTGCGGTCGGTAGTACCAATTTCTCTTACTGAGTATTGAGGTTTACCAATTGCAAACTCTTGTTCGAAAATTAAACCGTTACGGTGTACTTCAGCACGTAAGTGCGTTGATAGTGCGTTTACGCACGATACACCCACACCGTGCAAACCGCCCGATACTTTGTAGGTGTCCTTATCAAACTTACCACCTGCGTGTAGCACCGTCATTACTACTTCGAGGGCCGAGCGGCCTTCTTTTTCGTGCATATCGGTAGGTATACCACGGCCATCATCGTGCACAGTAATAGAGTTGCCTGGCAGTATTTCTACTTCAATAAAGCGGCAATAGCCAGCCAAAGCTTCGTCAATTGAGTTATCTACTACCTCATATACCAAGTGATGCAAGCCTTTAAAGCCTATATCGCCAATGTACATTGCGGGGCGCTTGCGCACCGCTTCCAACCCTTCTAGGACCTGGATATTTGACGCGGAATAATTATTCTGTTTTTGTTCGGTTGCCATATATTTTCTTCCTTATTTCACACTAATCCAAGTAATGTACAAAGATACGAAAATTAAGCTAGAGTGCCTTATTTGATGCGGATTAGAGCGATTTTTATCCACATGTTATCCACCACCTTTAAATGCAAAATGCAAAATGGGAAATAGGAAATAATCGAAATGGTTTTTATGGTTCGTTGGATGCTAGCAATGGGTGCATTTGGTAATTTTTATTGCGCAACTTTATTGTTTGTTTGTCGTCGGTTATTTATAAATTTAGCAGCCAAAACCGTGTGTTATGAAAATGATAATTCTGCCTTTAGTAATGTTTATGCTGGCTTTCGCCGCCAATGCCCAACCGCCGGTTCCTATTGAGGAAGGTACGGGTAGGGTAGTGTATACCGAAGTGGTAAACGTGGCCGGTGCCAGTCAGGCAGAGATATTCAAACGAGTAGACCATTGGTTCAATACCTTTTACAAAAATCCGGCTAGCATTATCCAAACTAAAGATACTGCTGCAGGTAAAATGGATGGCAAGCACACCATTTACGTTTACAATGAGGTAAACGGCAAGAAAAATCAGTTTGGACAAGTAAAGTATACCATTACTATTGAGGCCAAAGAAGGCAAATACCGATTTAAGATAGACGAGATATACTTCTTTAAAGTACCTAAGTTGTATGTTGAAGAGTGGTTGGATGATAAAGCTGTGAACAAAGACGTGCAATATGGCTACTTGCAACAAGTACACGACTACATGACCGACCTTACCACCAAACTCAAAGAAACTCTAAGCAAGCCTGCACCTGCCAGTGGCGGAGATGATTGGTAAGAATAATATACTTACGAGTTGCGGGTTACGAGTTTATAGTAAAGGAAACTAACTAAAAGGTCCTGAAATAACCCGCAACCCGTAACCCGCAACCCGTAACTCGTAACCCGCACTTAAGAGTTAACCCAACCTTAAACCTCTCTTCTCATAGCCGTTATATATCGTGTTTAGTTTTGTGAGCAATGATGGCAAATGTCCTTTTTGCTAACAATGCCCTGAATGGCTTTTACAGCCATACCCCAATTGCCACTTCCTTTAATTTTTCGGTTTCTTTTTTCTTCCTCCTCCAACCTCTTTACGTATGACCAAACGTGTACTCGACCTCGTAGTGCTATCCGATCTTCATTTGAGTACCTACGGCTGTAACGCCGTTGAATTGAACGACTACTTGCGCAGCATTGCCCCCAAAACCTTGGTACTTAATGGCGACATCATAGATATTTGGGCGTTTAGCAAAACTTATTTCCCGAAAGAGCACATGGAAACCATCCAGCTTATTTTGGAAATGCTTACCAGTGGCGTAAAGGTTTATTACATAACTGGCAACCACGATGAATTGCTGCGCAAGTTCTCTGACTTTAAAATGGGCAACTTGGAGATAGTGGACAAAGTGGTGCTGAACTTGGATGGAAAACGCACTTGGATTTTCCATGGCGATGTATTTGACTTGAGCGTGAATACGGCTAAATGGATTGCCAAATTAGGTGGTAAGAGCTACGACTATATTATTTTACTCAACCGCTTTATAAACTTTATGCTGGTGAAATTTGGCCGCGAGCGTATCTCATTATCAAAGCGTATCAAAAATAGCGTAAAACGGGCCGTAAAGTTTGTTGGCGATTATGAGATGATTGCCGCTAAGCATGCTATCGATCAAAAATACGACTACGTAGTGTGTGGCCACATACACCAGCCGCAAATGAAGGTATACCGAAACGAGAAAGGCTCGGTTACATACCTTAATTCTGGTGACTGGATTGAGAACCTCACCAGCTTGGAATACAACGAAGGCGAATGGCGCATTTATTCCCATTTCGATGAATTGGTGCCCGATTTTAAGGAGGTACTGCTACCAACACTGCTGGTGGATAACTCAGTGTACTAAATATTTTTTTAACTATTATCTTGTTATTAAACAACAGGATATACGACGCGTATGGCAAAAACTAAGGCGGAGAAGAAGATATTCGTTCTCGATACATCGGTAATCATCTATAACCACAATGCCCTGAGAACTTTTCAAGAACATGATGTGGTAATACCCATAAATGTGTTGGAAGAGTTGGATAACTTCAAAAAGGGTAACGACAATAAAAATTTTGAAGCCCGCGAGTTTATTCGAGATTTGGATAGCTTGTCGCAGGATAAAAAAATAACCGAATGGACGCCAATTGACCCCGAGGGAAACCGTGGTAACTTTATGGTGGCCATGAACGGGCATAGTGCAGTGGATGCCGAAGAGGTGTTTGGAGAAGTAAAGCACGACCACAAAATATTGAATGTGGCCATGAGCATTCAAACCCTTAACCCTACTCGTAAGGTTATATTGGTTTCGAAAGACGTTAACCTACGACTTAAAGCGAAGGCCCTTAATCTTTTAGCCGAAGACTATGAAACAGGCAAGGTAAAGAACGTGGAAAGCCTTTTTAAGGGCAAAAACACCTTGGATGATGTTGATCCGGTTATCATCAACCGCATATATAAAGATGGCACCGTGCCTTACGAAGAGGTAATGGAAGATAAGCCAAGCGGTAATAGCTACTTTATATTGAAGAGCGCGAAAAGCTCTACCCTGGCTTACTTCAATCCGCAATCGAACATGATGGAGCGGGTGGAGAAAAACGTGGTTTGCAAAATTAAGCCTCGTAATGCGGAGCAGGTTTTTGCGATGCATGCTATCCTAAACCCTGAAGTACGCCTAGTAACGTTGCAGGGTGTTGCCGGCACTGGTAAAACCTTATTGGCCATTGCGGGCGCTTTGGAGCAGCAAAAGGATTTTAACCAAATTTATGTAGCCAGGCCCATTGTGCCGTTAAGCAATAAGGATATCGGTTTTCTGCCGGGCGATGCTATCTCAAAGGTAAACCCATATATGGAGCCTATTTGGGATAACTTAAAACTTATCCAAAGTCAGTTTCGTGAAACGGAGCGGGCCTTTAAAAAGATAACTGAGTTGGTGGATACAGAGAAGATTGTGGTTACGCCATTGGCCTTTATCCGAGGCCGTAGTTTGTCCAATATTTTCTTTATCGTTGATGAAGCTCAAAACCTTACGCCACACGAAATCAAAACCATCATTACCCGTGCAGGCGAAGGCACCAAGATTATCTTCACCGGCGATATTTATCAAATTGACACTCCTTACCTCGATTCGCAAAGTAATGGGTTGTCATACCTTATCCATAAGTTTCGCGGGCAACCGCTATATGCCCACGTTACCCTCGAAAAAGGCGAACGCTCTGAGTTGGCCAATTTGGCTAATGATTTGCTGTAACAGTATCAAGTATCAAGTAGTGAGTATCAAGTAGCGAACAAAAGGTTTTAAAAATTTACAACTTAAAAAGAGAAGCCCCGCAATTTGCGGGGCTTCTCTTTTTATAAGTCTTGATACTTGATACTTGATACTCAATACTTGCAACTAACTATCGTATCAAAGTTATCGAACCGGTTTTTTGTTCTTCAGTACCGTCTTGGTATACAATGTTTACCATGTATACATAGGTGCCTTCAATTGCAAGGTCGCCATTGTGTTCTCCGTTCCAACCTGCACCAGTAACTTGGTTAGGGTTGTAGTGCACTTGTGAGCCGAAGCGGTTGAAAATAAACACCTCTACATTGCTGGTTTTGTTCAACCAGAATTGGAAAATATCGTTGTTGCCATCGCCGTTTGGCGTAAACGCATTAGGTATGGCTACATAAGCGCTGCTGTCCCTTACAAACGTTGAATCGTTGCCGCATGAGCCACCAGGAGCTAGCTCGGCAATGGTAACGGTATCAATTTTCACACAACCTTTTCCGTCAGTTACCACTACGCTATAAGTACCTGCTTTTAAGTCGCTAGCATTTTGGCCAGTCGTAAAGTTCGACCAGAAAAAAGAATATGGTGCCGTGCCACCCGTAACGGTTAGCGTAGCGGTACCAGTTACATCAATAGCACAGTTTGCATCGGTGCGTGCAATACTGGTTACAATTGAATCGGCAGGGCCATTAACTGTGGCGCTGTTGGTTGCAGTACAACTATTGGCATCGGTTATGGTTACATTGTAAGTGCCAGGTGCAGCGCCAAACAGTTCTTCCGAAGTACTGGCATCCGACCATACATACGTGTATGGCGAAGTGCCGCCCAGCACGCTCAAGCCAATTGCCCCATCAGTTGATGATTGGCAGCTAGCATCGCGAACGGTGGTAGACGAAGTAAGTGCACTAGGTTCAGTAATTACATAAGTTCTGGTATCAAAGCAACCAACCGCATCGGTAATGGTTACGGTGTAAGTACCAGGAGCTAGGCCTGTTTGGTCTTGGGTAGCTGGTAGGCTGTTGGTCCACGTATATGTGTAGGGGCTTTGTCCGCCAGTTACGTCCATATCAATGGCACCATCATTAGCGCCGTTACAGTTTACATTGTCAACGTTTATGGTATTTACAATTACGGTGGTAGTAGGTTGAACCACTGCGGTAGCGGTTGCGGAACAACCGTTAAAATCGGTAACCGTAACTGTATAGTTGCCAGCAGGAAGCAATACTGCATTGCTAGAGTTTTGTGGTGGGGTAGTATTCCATAGGTAGCTAAAAGGTGCTTGTCCACCTGTAGGGGTAGCAATTGCAGAACCATCAGTAGCTCCACCGCATGATACGTTGGTAGGAGTGGTAGCAACGGTTAAAGCCGCAGGCGAACCGATGGTACCAGTAGCAGTGGTTTGGCAGCCAGCAGCATCAGATATGGTAACTGAATATGAACCAGCAGCCAAATTGCCAATAGAATCAACAGCAGGCAAGCCACCGCTCCATTGGTAAGTGTAAGGTGATACACCACCGGTTACGTTTGCCTCAACAGAGCCGTTTGAGTTACCACTGCACAAAACAGCAACCGTTGATATGGTAGCATTTAGGCTAAAGCTCGGGTTTTCTTCAACTGTAACGGTAAAAGTACCTAAGTCGGCAACGGTGGCACCATCAATAACTACATAGTAGCGGCCAGCTGTACAAAGGGCTTTTGCAATAACGGCAGGGCTTGAGCAGGTTCCGGCACGGGTGCTATCCACGGTGCACGAGCCATCCAATAGGTTCAACTGCACGTTAAAGGTACCACCGGCTGTTGGGCAGTTAGCCGTTACGCGAATGGTAATACCTAGCGGTGCGGTAGTAGTAAAGGTATAGAATACGTCATTGCCTTGTGCACCAGCAAAGTTGTTTCCATAGCATTCGTTGCTATTAAAATGACTAACGCTAACGCCAGAAGTGATAGCACCAAGGTCGATGGCTGAAGTAGAAGAGCATGCGGTACCCTTGGTATAACGCCAGAAAGTTCTAATCTCGGGACGGTAAAAGTTGTTGGCACACCCACTACCAGCCACAAAACCATGTGAATAGATTTGGCAAGGTGGTCCTAAGCGGTAATTGAGGTTGCTCGCATACGGGTTTGCATCGCAAAGTAAATCATCTCCTTCGGAGAATATGCAACCAAAAAGGTTCAAGCAACAAACGTTGGCCTCATATGAGCAACGAGAACCGTTAGAGCCACAAGGGGTAAGACCAGAGATAATTGAGAAATCTTCGGGCACATCGTCTTCCCATGAGCGCTGGCGAATGTTAACAAACTGCGGTACAGTGGCAGCTGGGTAGGTGTTTAAAAAGATAGTAGTATCAAAATCGTTGGTAATATCAGGACCACCACTGCTCATGGCCAAATTTGCCGTTAGGCAAAAACCACCTTGCCAAGGAAGACCGCTTACGTTGGCATTGTCTTGTGCAAAGAAATTGAACGTGAGCTCATCCTCTTGAAGGTTTGGGGCTAATTGGCTACAAAAACTACCACAAGCAATTGCAAAATCGGATGAATTGCTGCCCGAGTAGGCAACCCTAACCTCACCAACCTTCACGCGCAACTGTATTGGGCCATCGCTCAAGGTTTGTGAAAAAGCAGCACTGCTAAACAATAAGCTACTGAGAAAGAACAGTAATAAGTGGGTGGTATATTTCATAATTAGGCTAGTTTGGGCTTATTTCTGACCAGTGAAGATACATCATTTTGTAAAAAATAAATAACGTGTCAACTTGTAACACCCCTAAAAGAAAAAAAACCTCGTGGTATACCACGAGGTTTTTTTATGTTCTGTGCTGTATTTCTTATCGTATTAGCGTAATACTGCCAGTTGCTTGGCGTTTTTCGCCGTTGGCATATACTACATCTATAACATACACATAGGTTCCTTCAGGGGCTTCATCGCCATTGTGCGTTCCATCCCAACCTGGTGCTTCCGATATTTGGTTAGGGTTGTAGTACACCTGCGAACCCCAACGGTTGAATATCCTTACTTCAGTTACTTCGGCACCAAAAGTATAGAAACGGAAATCATCATTATTTCCATCGCCATTAGGGCTGAAAATGTTTGGCAAAGCTACTCTGAAATTATCGTTTACAAATACCGTTACACTTGTTGTAACGCTGCAACCATTGGTGTCGGTAGCAGTTACGGTATACACAGTGGTTTCGGTTGATGCGGCAATTGGGCTTAAACAATCAGTGCAGCTTAGGCCGGCTTGTGGGCTCCACGCTATAGTGCTAAGCGCCGTTGAGCTTGGGTTTAGCAATCCGATTAAGGTATCTTCCTCGCCCAATGTAATTTCAATATCCGAGTAGTTAAGGGTAAAGATGTTGCCATCAACAATACTTACGGTAGCGGTAGAAGTAATGCAACCTTCCGCATCGCGCACCGATACCACGTAAGCGCCTTGTGCAAGGTTATTAAATACACTGTCAACTTGGTAGGCAGCGCCGTTTAATGAGTAGCTATATGGCGATGAACCGCCGTTAACTGTTACGGTTAAGGTAGCATCGCTGCCACCTGTGCAGGTCACTGCACCAGTGATAGTGGCATTAATAACCAAAGCAGGAGATTCGGTTACAATAGCCGTAATGGTTTCTGAGCAACCATTGGCATCTGTAACTGTTACTGTGTAAGTGCCGCCGGGCAAGTTGTTAATATCTTCAGTGGTAGCTGCGGTGTTCCACAAGAAGCTGTATGGGGCAGTGCCGCCATTGGCAGTTATATCCACAACGCCATCGTTTGCACCACTGCAAGTTACGTTTTGAACACTCGCCACGTTCAAGAATATTGGTGGTGTTTGGCCAACCACTGCTGTAGCCGTTGCCGAGCAACCATTAGCATCAGTAACGGTTACGGTATAGGTTCCACCAGCAATGTTCAGTTGGTCTTGTGTTGCTGGCAATCCACCGGTCCAAGCGTAAGTATAAACACCTGTGCCGCCAGTTACACCTAAATCAATAGCTCCATTGTTTACATTGAAACAAGAGGCAGAAGTAACACTCAATACGGTAACAACCAATTCGGTAGGGGCAAACACTACAACGCTAGTATCTTTTTGGCAACCATTGCTATCTTGCACCCTAACCAAGTAAGTGCCACCCGCAAGGTTGGTAAAGCTACCGCTGCTTTGAAGCGTGCCTGCATTTAGCGAGTATTGGTAAGGTGGTGTGCCTGTGCTGCCAGTTGCAGTTATGGTACCAGTGCTATCACCAAAGCAAGCTACATCGGTATGTGTTGCCGATATGCCAATGGTATTATTATTTCCGATAGTGAAAGTGAAATTCTCTTCGCATAGGTTCACATCGCGAACACTAAAATTGTAAGTACCGGCACCCAAGTTGCTAAAGGTACTATCGGTGCCAAACAAGCCGCCTGCAATGGCATATTTATATGGAGGTGTAGCACCTGTAGCGTTTATTACTATCTGGCCATCGTTTATTCCTTGGCAAGATGCATTTACTACCGTTGCAGTTGCCGATACTACGGTTGGGTTTATAATAGTTATATCGGTACTGTCGATACAACCATTAAAGTCACGCACAAAGTAGCGATAAGTGCCACCTAGCAGGTTGCTAAATGCAGCGTTGTTTACGAAGTTCACACCATCGTCAGAGAAATCGTAAGGTGGTGTTCCACCAGCGGCAGATACCACTGCTACGCCATCGCTCAATCCATTGCAACTTACATCAATACGGAACAATTGGCCAGCATTTAGAGCAAATGGTTGGGCAATAGTTGCAAAAGTTTGCGTTTGACAGCCGTTTAAATCTTCAACATCAATAGTATAGTTGCCAGCAGGTAAGTTGTTAAATACATTACTCGGCTGCGGTGTGCCACCGTTTAGGGTGTATTGGTATGGCGCTGTGCCACCATTGGGAGTTATAGTTAGGCTACCGGTTGCAGTACCAAAGCAAAGCGCAGCACTGTTGTTGCTTACCTGTGCGCCAAGCACTTGTGGTTGGTTAATACTAAAGGTAGTATCTACGCGACAACCGAAATCGTCAATAATAACCAGCACATAAGTACCAACTGATAAGTTGCTAAATGTGCCGCTGGTTAATAGTGAGCCCCCGTTTAGTGAGAACTCGTATGGCGGGTTTCCGTTGCTTGGAGTTGAGGTAAAGGTACCGTCACTCAGGCCATTACAACTTACATCGGTAATTGCCACGTTGGCCAAGATAGTGGATGGTGGATTGGTTAGGGTAACATTGCCTACTGTATCGATGCAACCATTATCGTCGCGAACCAATACGGTGTAAGTACCCGCAGAAAGGCTATTGATTACATTGCCAGTTTGGTAAGTGTTGCCGCTATCTGCAGAGTATTCGTAAGGTGGCGTTCCGCCAGATACGGTTATCGAAATGCTGCCATCTGAGCTACCGTTGCATATTGGATCAACACCAGTAGCTGATGATACAAACGCTGAAGGTGTGCCTACAGTAATTGTTTTGGCCCTTTGGCAACCATTTACGTCGGTTACGGTAATGTTGTACACGCCAGCTGCTAGGCCAGTAAGGCTAGATGTAGTAGGCAATGCTCCTGGAGCCCAAGTGTAGGTAAACGGAGAGAACCCTTGTGTGGTGGTTACAGTAGCTGTTCCATCGTTGTTACCAAAGCAGGTTACCGGTGTACTTGCGGTCGTATAGTCAACATATACCGATGGGTTTTCTGCTACGGAAAGCGTGAAAGTGCCTTGTGCCAAAGCGGTAGCTCCATCTACTACTATGGTATAAACGCCTGGTGTACAGATGGTAGTGGTTATTTGCGATTGTGCACCACAAGAGTTATCATTTGAGTTAATGATAACGTTACAGTTGGCATCCAATAAGTATAAATAGGTATCGAAGGTAGCCGCTGGGTTGCAAAGCGATATGGTAATACCGATTGGGTCGGTTACATTAATATTGTAGAATACATCATTGCCTGGGCTGTTTGGCCATACGTTGCTATAACACTGGTTACTATTGAAGTGGGTTACCGAGCTACCTACACCAAAATTGCCAAGGGCAATAGCGTTTGAGCAACTGGTGCCCCTGGTGTAGCGCCAAAAAGACTGAATGCGCGGACGATACACATCGTTTAAACATGCACCCGGTATCATTTGTATAAATCCGTGGTCGAAAGTTTGGCAAGGAGGACCTAAACGATAGTTAAGCTGGGTTTGAAATGCGTTAGCAAAGCAAGGAAAATCATCTTCTTCCTGAACGATACCGAATGCACATGATACGTTGTTGCTATAAGTACAGCGGTTGCCCGAGCAGGTTGGGTCAACTTGATCCGATTCCCAAGCTTCTAGCCTTAGGTCGAAACTTGCTGGCACGCCTACCCCTGGGTAAGTACTGTTTAGCATTACGTAATTAAAATCGGCAGAGTTGGTGCCTGTTGGCGATGGGTTGAAGTTTGAGGTAAGACAAGTTCCGCCCTGCCAACCTTGTGCCAAAACGT
>CAIOSU010000220.1 GCA_903861055.1 uncultured bacterium | reverse complement strand
GTATTGTTTGTAAGAGTTTTCGTGCTCTTCGTCCACTATCACCAACCCCAGTTGCTGGAAAGGTAAAAACACCGCCGAGCGCGCACCCAATATTATAGAGTATTCGCCTGTAAGCACTTTCTGCCAAATCTCAACCCGCTCCTGGTCGTTGAATTTGCTGTGGTATATACCCACCTTGTCGCCAAATTTTTCGCGCAGGCGGTTAATCATTTGGGCCGTAAGGGCAATCTCAGGCAAAAGGTACAATACCTGCTTACGTTCGGCAATAGCCTGTTGTGCCAAGTGCAGGTATATGAGGGTTTTGCCACTACCCGTTACCCCGTGTAATAGGGCCACATCGTGTTTCTTAAAGCCGGTTTCCAGTTCGGTTAGAGCCTTTTGCTGAATAGGAGTAAGCACTATACTACCCAGTGCCGGACCTTCAGGTAATGTTGCCAGCCTACCGATAGTTTTATCATAGGCCACAATCAAACCCTTCTCAATCAGCTTTTTTATCACCGTAGTATCTACCCCAGCTTTCTCGCACACATCCTTTCTCGAAGCCTCTCCCTCTAGGGCCATTATCTCCAAAAAAGCAATAAGCGCCTGCTCTTGTTTGGGCGCGCGTTTCAGCTCCTCTCCCCTAGCGGCCAATTCGTCTAGCCCTAAATCGTTGGCGGGGTATAAGTAAACTTCCTTTTTAGGCTTAAAGCGTTCTTCCAGCTCTTCTTTTATCAGTATCACCCCTTTGCCCAATAGGCTTTTTATCAAGGGGTGAATGGCCCTAATGTCAACCTGCTTTTGCAGATCTTCAATCTTCAATGGGCCCTCGTGGCGCAGGGTTTCCGTAATTACAAACTCACGGTCCGATAGCTCTTCTTCCATTTCTTCCCAATAGGGGTCCAGCTCAATAATTGTGGTGCTATCCAGCTTCAGTGCCGAGGGCAGCGCGGCGTTCATAACCTCTCCTAAGGTGCATAAGTAATAGCTGGCCATCCATTGCCAAAAAAGCAACTGCCGGGGCAGCACCACAGGCTCTTCATCAGCCAAAGCCAATAAACTTTTCACGATGCCCAGCTCGGGTTTGTTTTTGTGCAGGCGCAATACAATAGCTGTGTACATTTTCTGCTGCCTACCAAACTGCACTACTACCCTATGCCCTGGCTGAATGGTCAAGGCAAAATCGGTTGGCACTTTATAAGTAAAAGTACCTTGAAGTTTTAAGGGAAGAATTATTTCGGCAAAAAGGTCGTACATGGGAAATGTAAAAATACGGGGATGAACCGAAAGCAAAGAATGTACCCATAATATGATTATTATCAAAATAAATTCCTAAGCAACTAACTAACAAATTGATAGTCATGTAAATACTTGTTACAATCAAAAGTTTCAATCAGAATTGAAAAATTAATTTTGGATTAACTCCCAATTAATACTATATTTAGGAGGCAAACAAAGGGACAATGCTGTATACCCCCGCCCGTTTACAGCAACCTCCTACCAAAACCGATGTTAATGAAAAAAATTGTGCTCTTGGCTTCATTTATAGCCTGCTGCACTCTGAGCACTTTTGCACAGAATGCAGGCGGATATGTAATTTCGCATGTTGAAACATACGACCATGCCAAATTTGAGCTAGCACTAAACAAGTGCCGATTTGACAACTACCGTAAATATGACGAGCGCGTGGTGCTTCAATTTGAGGATGGTAGCACGGTTACCTTACTTTCGGTTAAAGAAATGCAATTAATAGGTTTAGCCTGCGACACTAAAATAATTACACCAAACGCCCACCAACAACAAAACTTGTTTGCCTTGCACCCTGACGGTTACATTGCAGAGTCAGTGGCCCGAAACGTTGATGCAAATGGCCTTAAGATAAAATTGGTTGAAGACGCTAAAAAAGGCAACAAATGAAAAAGACATTACTTATCTTTTCTTGGTTGCTAGCTGCCAGTGTTGCCTTAATGGCTCAACCTGCCAACGATTTGTGCCAAAATGCCATTGGCATGGGTTCGCCCGGTCTCAACCAACAAATTTGCGCTGCGGGTACCAACGTAGGTGCCAACCCAGAGTTTCCGTACCCTTTTCAAAACAACTGCGGCTCTGGTGGCTCAATGGCATCGGCGGCCGACGACGTTTGGTACACCATTACTACACCAGCGGGCTCTAACGAATTGGTAATTAACTTAACGGGTACTTTATCAAGTTACAATATCGGCATCTACAGCGGCACTTGTGGCTCGCTTTCTGGCTTAGGTTGCTCTAGGGTAACCACTGCTGGTGGCATCAATACCACCATTAGGCCTACTATTGAAAACACTACATATTATATACAGGTTAGCGGAAACGGCACTAATGTTCAAGGAACCTTTAACTTGTGTATTAGGCCGCAGGAGAACGTAAACCTTTGTGTAGTGCAATCGAATATTACCGCCAACCCGCCGCCATCCAGCGGCAGCTACAACCCCGGCACTGTGGTAACTTTTTGCTACTCGGTAACCGATTTCAATCAACGTAACGCAAACTGGTTCCATGGCATTTCCATTCAGTTAGGTGGCGGTTGGCAGGCCGGTAGTCTCACTCCGGTTTCTGGCCCAGCATCCTGCGATGGCAATGGTGTATGGCTTTGGAGAACTTCAATAACCAGTTCGGCAACTGGGACCACAGCTGGGCCAGGTTATTTTTATGACTCAAATGCGGGTGGGCCATTGGATGGAAACCCAGGAAATAATTTTGGAGATAACTGTACCAATAACACTTGGACGTTTTGCTTTACGGCAACGGTACCTAACCTAGCCCCAAACCAATGCCAGGGAGCCAATACCGATTTAAGTGTAAGCATCTCGCAATTTGGCGATGGGCAAACGGGTTCATGGAGTAATTTGTCGTGCACAGCCAATCCGCCATTCCGATTTAGCTCGATTTTAGAATGCTGCGAGCAACCATTGATAACTGTTGTTGATGAATCGTGCCCTAATGCTTGCGATGGTATAGCCATTGCCGAAGGACAGGGTGGTATTGCCCCATATACTTATGCTTGGAGCAATGCAACTACCAACGATACAGTAACTTCACTTTGCGACGGACCCATAAATGTAACTGTAACCGATGCATTGGGTTGCGATGCCATAACTACCATAATTGTAAACTCAGGTGGAAGTCTTAACATTATTACCAATAGCTCAAACGAAACCTGCACTGGCGCCGCCGATGGCAAATCTTGGGTGGTAGGTGCAAGCCCGAGTCTTAATTATGTGTGGAATACTATCCCAGCCCAAAACGGTGATACTGCCTATGCATTGGCTGCTGGTACCTACCAAGTAATAGGTACCGGTTTAGCAGGTTGTGCCGATACCACGACTGTAACTGTTGGCTCCAACTCAAACCTAACTATTACCCTTGGTAAAAGAGACATTACCTGTAATGGGCTTGCCAATGGAAAAGCTTGGGTAATAAGCGGCAATGCCAACTTTACTTATAACTGGAATACTATTCCGCCACAAAGCGGAGATACGGCTTTTAACCTTGCCCCTGGTGTTTATGATTTGATTGGCACTGGCCCCGCAGGCTGTGCCGATACAGTGCAGATAACTATAGTACAACCTACCTTGCTGGCTCCTACCGCCACCGCCGATACTGCCAATTGCGGTGCCGCAGGCTCTGGCAATACCTATGCAGTAGGCGTGGGCGGAACACCGCCATACTCATTTGCTTGGAACACGGTTCCGCCGCAAAACACCGCAACAGCTACTAATTTGCCACCTGCCACCTATACGGCTACCGTAACCGATGCCAACGGCTGCAGCGCTGCAGTAAATGCAACCGTAGTAAGTACTCCTAGTTTTACTACCAGCACTGGCTTTAGTGATATAAACTGCAATGGCGCAAATAATGGCAAAGCTTGGGCGGTGCCTTCGGGCGGACAGCCTCCATTTAGTGCTGTTTGGAGCACTATACCTGCACAAAATACCGATACGGCATTTAATCTTGCCCCGGGTATTTATGGTGTAACCATCACCGATGTTAACAACTGTAGCGATAACTTTACCTTTGTTATAAGTGAACCCAACGCGTTAGCCGCTACGCCCACAGTTACCAATGTTACCTGTAATGGGTTGAGCAATGGCGCTATTGCCCTGGCGGTAAGCGGTGGCACCCCACCCTACCTTTATTCTTGGAGCAACGCAGCAGTATCTGCAACCAACGCTGGGCTGATAGCTGGCAGCTACGATGTAGACATTACTGATAACAACGGCTGTTTACTCAGCCTTACTAATTTAACTGTAACCGAGCCCGCGGTGCTTACCCTTACCGCAACACCCGATAGCGTATTGTGTTATGGTGGCTTTGATGGCAGCATAGCTCTTGCTGTAAACGGGGGCACACCAACTTATGGCTACCGTTGGAGCAATGGCCGCGTAAATCAAAATCTTACATTCGTAGTTGCTGGCAATTATTCGGTAACTGTAACTGACAGAAATGGCTGTAAAGACAGCACCACCGCAATCGTTTCGCAACCCGATAGTTTTGCCGTTAGCAGGGTGATTAATAATGTAACTTGCTTTGGTGCAAACGATGGCAGCATTGATATTACCGTTTCGGGTGCCACGGCACCGTACCAATATTTATGGTCGGCCAATGCCAACAATGCAACGGGCACCAGCATTAACAACTTAGACGGAGCAACCTACTTGGTAACCATTACTGATAATTACAATTGCACCACCACGCGCTCGTATAATGTTTTTGAGCCGACCCGCTTTAGAACTATATTAAACCAAAGCATTGACAGCACTGCTTGCGATGGCACCATATTGGAAGGTAGCATAACCAACAATACTAATGGCGGCACGCCTCCGTTTGTGTATAATTGGAGCAGTGGCGACACTACCAAGGATATTACCTCAAACCTTATATATGGCACTTATACATTAACGGCTACTGATGCCAATGGCTGTGCTGACACGGTTGATGTAACCTTGGTGGCCAAAGAACCATTGAGCGTATCGTTCGTTTCTGATTCTTCGGGTTGTTTTGGCGATAGTACTGGTAGCGCCGAGGTAATTATTACTGGCGGCAGAAAACCATACTATGTTACTTGGGCGAATTTAGACTCGACAAACACTAAATATGTAGGCAATTTAGGACCCGGCAACTACGATGTATTGGTAGTTGACAGTAAGGGTTGCGATACTTCCATCAACTTTACCATTACCGAACAGCCAGAAATGAGCGTTTTGGTGCCCGATACTTTAACGGTAATATATGGCTATGACACTACCTTTACGGCCCAAGTAAGCGGTGTAAGGCCCAATGATGCTAGCTCTGTTTTTTGGAACCCATCGGAGTGGATGAGCTGTGACGATTGTGTTGACCCTGTTTTAACGGCCATCAGAAACCGAGCCTACGTG
>CAIOSU010000219.1 GCA_903861055.1 uncultured bacterium | reverse complement strand
ATTACCCTAAACAGGTTATTAGGCCGCTATACATTTGTGGCCTATGAGAATTTACATAAATTGACTAACGATTGTTAGCTATCGCAAAAACTAACAACACCATTATTAATTTATCAACCAAAAACCTGTACCGAATGAAAAAGCTTTATGGGGTAATTGTCCTCTCCTTGGGTCTAAATTTGTATGCTAAGGCCCAAGATACCTGGCAGCAAGTATACACGTTGCTAAATACCAATTGTGCTGACGCTGGCTGCCATAGCGGCGATTTGCAAGACTTTAATGTAACCCTGCCCAGCACCGATTTATACAATGCCTTGGTAGGCGTTGCGCCAACAAACAGCAGCGCTTTGGGCAAAGACGACAAATACATTGACCCAGGCTACCCAGCGCGTAGTTTTTTGTTGCGTAAAGTAGCCAATTGCCTTAGCAGCGATTTAGCGCTAAACGAAAACGAAGGCGCACCCATGCTATCAGGCACGGAACCGCTGTTGGACCAAGAAATAGAGCTAATACGCCAATGGATTCTTTTTGGTGCGCCCGAAACTGGTTCGCCAGTAAACAAGGCCCTGATTGATGAATACTACACTATAGGCGGACTGCCGAAGCTGGAGCAGCCAACCCCGCCAAAATCATGTGAAGGATTTCAAATACACATGGGTCCAATCTTTTTTGAGCCAAACGAAGAATCGGAGTTTTTTCAGAAATACGATTTGAAAGTAGCTGATACTTTAGAGGTTACTGGATTGGAAATTGTTTTTAACGACGAATCGCACCACTTTATCCTTCGCAAATTTAAAAACGGTACTGCCCAAAACTGGCCTCAAGGTTTAACCCCATTGAACCCGCTAACGGCCTTTGACAGCGACAAGGAATATGTAATGGCTTGGCAAAACAACGAAACCTACCAATTGCCAAACGGCACTGCCTACAAATGGAACCCTGACGAATCGTTGGATCTTAACTTCCACATGTTCAATTACAACAATGATATTCTTGCAGGCGAAGTATACATAAATGTGTTTACACAGCCAAAAGGAAATGCCGAAAAGGAAATGAAATCAAGCTTGATTACCAACCTTGGCATATTTATACCCAACAACAACCAGCCCGTTACTTTTTCGGCTAGCAATAGCTTGAGCAACGCCAGCATTTGGACACTTACATCGCATACACACAAATATGGCAAAAACTACGATATTTTCCTTAAAAACGCCGATGGCAGCAAAGGCCGCATGATTTATGATGGCACCTACAACTACTTGCAAGGTTTTGATACAGGCGTTTACGATTGGGAGCACCCGCCAACCTCGGTTTTTGAGCCTTTCCTAAACTTGGCCGATACCATAAACAACGGTCAAGTACCCAACGGATTGATTCATGAAGCTACTTTCCAGAACTTTGGCTCAAGGGCTGTTACATTCGGGTTTACATCCGAAGACGAAATGATGATATACTATGCGCAGTATGTTGATGGTGTTTATGACATTCTGCCAAACCCAACCTGGACCTCAACTTGTAGCAGCGAAACCTATGAGGCTCCTTGCCTGAAAGACTCTGTGCCAAATGGCGTAGCCGCTATAACCGGTAATAATACAATTGGCTTGAATATTTTCCCGAATCCTGCATCAGGAGTTGCCAATATTGAATATTTTCTCAGCGAAAATGCCTCGGTGGTAACTATAGAGCTGGTAAACCTGCTTGGCGAGAAAATGATGGTAATGACAACAAACGAGCAGCAAAACACGGGTCAGCATCAGTATCAATTAAACAGTGATGGCTTTAGCCAAGGTGTTTACTTTGTGCGCCTTTCGGTTGACGACAAGGTACATACTTTGAAATTCCTGATTAGCAAGTAGCATGAATCAGTAAGCTTTAAAACACAACACCCGTATTTGTATTATCGGGAAACTGAGGATAAACATTTGAGAAAAACAAGAACGCCCGGCACTTTGCGTCGGGCGTTCTTGCTATATTACAGAAGCAATTTTACTCTATCACCAGCTTCTGGAACGCATCGCCACCAGTGCTACTCACCTTTACTAGGTACAGGCCACTCGCAAAATCAGAAACATCAACCGTAGTAGTATTTGCGCTTAACGAGCGAGGCGCACTTAAAACCAGCTTACCTTGAAGATTGTAGATATAAATGGTTGTCTCGCCAGGTATGCCCATTGTATTTATAATGCAAGTGTGATCGGCTGGGTTGGGGTAAATAGCAACACTGCGCTTAGGTTGCTGCTCGGGTAAACCCACCGTCCAATTTTCAATATTGATATCATCTAGATAAATGTTGTTGCCATTGTTCGATACAGCCTCGAACTTAATACGAACCCTACCTTGGCCTTGGACCTGTGGTAGTCTTACTCCGCCAATCCGTTCCCAGTCAGTGGCGGTGGGCACAAACGCAATGTTTTGTATGGCGGCGGTTTGCAAGCGTAATCCATTTCTACTCCAAAACGGAACCCAGCTATCACCACAATCCAAACTAAAGTATAGGTTAAGCGAATCGTTGGAGGTACTATCCCTGCGGGCATAAGCATAACTAAAACTCAATGCTGCTATTTCGCCAACGGGTACTTCAAAGTAGGGAGTGGTTAATGCTTGCTTTTGGTTAGCGGTATTGCCCGTAAAAAAATCGACTTTAACCCCATTAGGTGAAGCCGCAAAACCACCTTCAGTAGATAGTGCCCAAGCACCTGAAGCGCCACCCACGGAGGTAACCTCCCACAATGTTGGCGGATAGTTAACACTTTCAAACCCCTCTACTACCGGCAGCGACAAGGCAAAAATACCGGCCTCGTTGGCTACGGTAATATTAAAATCTTTAGTGTCGTTACTAGCCAATTGGTCGGCACCATTATTGGGGTTGCTGATGTAAACATTCATTTCGTGAACACCATCGGACAAAGTAATGGCATTGATGGGTATATAAACCGACTCGCCAGTGGCAAGGCTGCCAGTCCATTGCTGTTGCCTAAAGGTGCTTTGGTCAATTACCATATTTACCAATAAACTGGTGATGGTTTGCGAGCCGCTATTACGCACCAGTATTACAGGCGAAAAGGTATTTTGACATACAGTGGTGCTCGGATAAATAACAGAAACCAAAGCTGCATCAAGCATATACAGCGTGCAGGCCGTTGAATTAGCTAAATCGCCGCGGGCAACGCTCAGCACATTATCTACCCTACTCTTTTGGCCATTAGTAAACATATACATACAAGCATCGTTTACGTAGTCCATATAGTTCATAAACATATCACCATTTGGGCCGTTGGAGCACGATACCGAAGGAAAACTAGGACAACTATAATTAGCTTTTGATTGAATGGGTGTATCTGCAATGCCATCATCGTCAGCACAACTACTCAAGTTTGGTTCGCCCAAACCCCATAAATGGTCCAGGCCAAAAAAGTGACCAACTTCATGCGTAGCAGTGCGCCCTTTATTAAAAGGCGACACCACATTGCCTGTGGTACCGAAGTATTTGTACTGCACCACTACCCCATCGGTATCGGGGTTTTGACCTGGTTTAGATGAATAACCTAAGGTACCGGCATTTGCCCCACCAAGTTGTAAAGTCCAGATATTCAGGTACTTGGTTGGGTCCCAAATAGTGGTAGGTTTTAAGTCAGTCTCCACATCGCTCATGGTCCAAGTGGCTTGGCCGCCATTAATGCGCTCAATACCCGTAAAGGGATTGCCGTCAGGGTCGCGCACGGCAAGACAAAACTCAATGCTCATATCTGTTGCTAATGATTGAAACACACTTGGAATCAACGAGGCATCGGCATTCAAAAAACGGTAATCGTTGTTCAACACCAAAATTTGCGACAATACTTGCGCCTCCGATATGTTGCCACCTACTCCAACTGCTTCGCCATTATGCACCACATGCACTACAACCGGTATGGTTATTAATGCCGTTTTTCGAGCCACACTGCCGTTCACTTGGTTCTGCTCTATAGCCGATTCAATACTTCGTAACCGCTGCGCATAACCAACATCGTTGGCAAGGTTATACTGGTGCAGTTCGTCATAACCGCAATGAGCGCCGGTTTGGGCAATTGCTGCAGTAGTAATAAAAAGGCCTAGACTAATAGTCAAGGCCTTTATAGTGTTTTTCATCATTTGCTGTAAGTTAAGTCCATAACCCAAGTTTACTTGGCCAGCACCAACCTATAATGGAGCATTTCACCATCCCGATTGATACGAACCATATAAACTCCTCCGGCAAAACTACTCAAATCAACCTCAACCGAAGGGTAAGCTAAAATATCATTTTCTTGGGTCATTACCATCTTACCGAGCGCATCAAACACCGTAATGTTAGCAATGCCAATCAAATTGGTAAAGTTTATGGTGAATTTGCCCGTTGTAGGGTTTGGCCATAGGCTTACATTCGCATCGCTTAGTACTTCAACTAAGCTAGTGTATAAGCTAATATTTACCGTATCGGAAGTTGCGCATCCGTCAGCATCGGTTACAGTTACTACATAAGTACCCGCAGCTAAACCAGCAGCAGTTGCCGTGGTTTGTCCATCGCTCCAAACATAAGTAAATGGTGCATTACCGTTCGAAGGAACGGTAGTTGCGGTTCCGTTCTCGGCATTTAGCGTATCGGGGGTAACGTAAGTACTCAACAATGGGCCACTGCCCCTTGGTACAAACACCGAGGCAGTTTGTTGGCATCCACTTGCATCAGTAACTGTTACGGCATAGTTGCCATCAAACACTACAAAAATACTTTGTCCAGTATCGGTAGTGCTCCATACATAGTCATATGGTGCAACGCCACCCGAAACTACTACTTCCACCTCTCCTACCTTGGAACCGCAAACAATGGCTATTACTGAGCCATTCAATACCAAAGGTGCCGCGGCAGGAACGTTCAGATTTAACGTGCTTACACAACCACTGGCATCGGTTACGGTAATGTTGTAGGTACCAGCAGCCAATCCGCCGCCATTTTGGGTAGTAAAGCCATTTGACCAAGTAAAGGTAAATGGCGGAACCCCGCTATTAACTGCAATATTAATGGCTCCATTGGAAGCACCTGGGCAGGTTTCAGCACTTATAGTTGCTATCACATCAAGCACCGCTAAGCTATCAACCAATACACTCAAGTTAGCATTGCAGTTATTGGCATCGGTTACGGTTACACTATACAGGCCTTGTGGCAAGTTTTGCAACTGTTGTGCGCTACTTCCGTTCGACCATAGGTAATTGTATGGCGCAACACCACCTGCTGCCAATACACCCACTTGGCCATTGGCTATGCCACATGATGCATCAACATGATACACCTGCAATTGCAATTGGCTTGGTTGGCTAATGGTAGCCGAACGCACTGCAATACAACCAGTAGCATCGGTTACGGTTAAGGTAAAGGTGCCACTGGTAAGGTTGCTTATTGATGCCGTGGTGGCCGCATTGCTCCATAGATAAGTGTATGGTGCACTGCCGCCAGATACTGCAGCCGAAATACTTCCGTTATTCTGTCCGTTACAGTTATTGCCCACTATGTTTAAAGTAACTGTTGGTCCTCCAATATTCGATACCACAATTAAAGTGTCGGCATAACAGCCGTTTTGATCAGAAACGGTAAGTGAATAGGCTCCAGAAACCAAATTTATCAAATCGGGCGATACTTGGCCACTTCCCCAAAGGAAAGTATAAGGTGCGCTTCCGCCAGAAGTATTGGTCGCAATTTCTCCATCGGCATTGCCACAAGTAGCGTCAATTACGGTATTGCCTATTACAATTTTAGTAGGTTGGGCAATAACCACATTGGTAATGGTAACGCAGTTATTGGCATCGGTAACTGTAAGCGAGTAGTTGCCCGCCAACAAGCCTGTAACTGCTTGCCCACTTAAGCCGCCACTCCAAGCAAAGGTATATGGCGCAACACCCCCAGCTACGGTAGCGGTTGCTGCTCCATCATTCGCCCCAAAGCACGATGCATCAGTTTTAGCTATGCTTACAGTAGGTGCCAATAGCTGTGAAACGGTTGTGGTAGCAGTGCCAGTGCAAGAGTTGGCATCGCTCACCGTTACGGTATATACACCTGCAGGTAAGTTGCTTATGGTGGCAGTATTACCACCATTGCTCCAGGTATACGTGAAAGGAGCCGTGCCGCCAGTTACGGTAGCAGTAGCTGTGCCATTGCTAGCACTGCAAGCACTATTGGTTGTATTAACCAAAACTATTATCGCGGCCGGTTGGCCAATAACAACAGTAGCTAGCGAGGCACATCCATTGGCATCGGTTACGGTTACGGTATAGGTACCAGCTGATAGGTTGGTAAGGCTAGTGCCACTAACTCCGTTGCTCCAGTTTAATACATAAGGTGCGGTGCCGCCTGTTACAGAAGCCGAAGCCGTACCATTGCTACCGCCGTTGCAGCTTACATCTTTTTTGCTGGTGGTAACAGTAGGGCCGCCTACGTTGCTTACGTTAAAGGTAGCCGTTGCGGTGCAAGAGCGACTATCGGTTACTGTAACAGTGTACGAGCCAGATGCCCTGTTATTGATAGTTGCAGTATTGCCTCCGCCGCTCCATGCATAGGTATAAGGGCTGGTGCCGCCAGTTACACTTGCAGATACCGAACCATTGTTGTTTCCGCAAGTAGCTGGCGATGTGGTAGCAGTAACCGCAATAGCGGCTGGCGCACTCACAAATACGGTAGTTGAAACCGTGCAGCCATTTGCGTCGGTAACGGTAATGCTATAGTTGCCGGCAGTTAAACTACTGATGGTATTGGTTTGGCCGCCATTGCCCCATACATAGGTGTAAGGTGCAGTGCCTCCTGTTACAGTAGCGGTAACAGCACCATTTGAACCTCCATTGCAACTAACGTTTTGGATGTTAAAAGCTAAGGTAGGGCCATTGTTATTGGCTGCCACGGTAGTTGAGCCCGTGCGGGTGCAACCATTGTTATCGGTTACGGTGTATGTATAAGCGCCCGATGCCAAGCCAGTAAGGCTAGCGCCCGAGCCACCATTGCTCCAGTTTACCGTAAATGGCGCTGTGCCCCCGGTTATGGATACGCTGGCTGTGCCGTTTGCATTGCCACAAAACGCTGCAGTAGTAGCCGCGGTAGCCGTTATGGCCAAAGGTGCCGTTAGGGTTGTTGAGCCTGTAACGCTGCAGCCCCTGCTATCGGTTAAGGTAACACTAAAGGTACCCGTGCCCAATGCACTTAGGTTGGCAGTAGTGCTGCCATTTGACCATAAATAGGTATACGGAGGCGTGCCACCCGAACCTGTTGCCGATGCTACACCGTTGGTTTGCCCTGCGCATAGTGGATTAGTGCCCACAACCGATACTGTAGGAATGGCATTTATGGTAATAAAGCTTTGGGTTACAGTGGTGTCTCTGCCAGCGGAATTTATGGCAACAAGTGTTACAGCATAAACCCCTGGTGCAGTGTAGCTTATGCTCGGGTTTTGCAACGTTGATGTTGCAGGTGTACCACCAGGGAAAGTCCATTCCCAATTGCTTGGGCCGTTGGTTGATTGATCGGTAAACTGCACGGTGGCACTGCCACAAGCAGTTGTAGGGCTAGCGGTAAATACAGCTACTGGCGCCAATGTTGGCACCAATTGGCAGCCTGAAACTACTATATCATCCAAATAGATGTTGTTGCCCAAGTTATTAAAGCTCTCAAACTTAATCCTCACATTGGCTTGGCCATCAAAAGCACCTAAGTTTAAGGTGAAGCAACCTGCACCAACCGTACCTTGTCCGCACCAATCTTCAGCAATAGCAGGTATAAATTCGGGTCCATTGGTAGTGGCATTGGTAGCAAAATTTCCCGTTCCGTTTTCGCCAGTAGCCAATACCCTATTGGGCCAAGTAGCACCGCCATCGGTAGAGATGTATACAATCAGCGAATCCCTTTGAGTTTGGGTCCTTCTTCTATGGGCATGTTTAAAATTAAGCACTGTATTGCTTACCGAGCTGAGGTTTAGCACTGGGCTTATCAATCCATCGCGTTGGCCGTTGGTGGTGTAGTTGAACAGGTTTATACCTGCTGACCTAGTGCCCGATGTGTTGCCGGCTGTAGTACTTATGGCCCAGGTAATGCCATTGTCTGGGTTTTGCAAGGTCCAACCATTAGTTACAAACGAATTGGATTCAAAATCTTCGCTCAATAGATTGCCAGTAGTACCTACAGTTATGTAACCGTTTTGAGTATTGGTTATGCCATTTACCGTTAACGAAACGTTGTAATTGCCAGGGGCATTATATACTACGGTAGGGTTTCGAGCGGTTGAGGTAGCCGGGGTTCCACCAGGGAAACTCCATGCCCAAGCCGTTGGATTACAACTTGATTGATCGGTAAACTGTACAGTAAGGGTACCACAACCCTGGGTTACGTTGGCCGTAAAGTTGGTTTGCGGTGTGGTTACTGTTACATAACCCGTTTGGGTAAGGGTATTGGTACCAAATGAGTTGGTACTGGCCAAAATAACATTATACGTACCTGCAGTATTGTAAGTAACCGTTGGGTTTGCAGCAGTTGATGTAGCTGGGGTGCCTCCTGGGAACGTCCAAAGGCGCGAAGTTGCACCGCCCGCCGATTGATCAGTGTAGGTAACCGTTTGGCCTACGCAAATGGCAGCGGTTGTGGCCGTAAACAAAGGTGTTGGCGGTTGGTTTACAATAGTCAAAGAATCGACCACCTTAAACAAGTCAAGGCCAGCCTCAACTATATGGCCTGCACCGTATTCGCCGGTAGTTACCACAAAACGCATGTTGGCACTTTTTGCAATCAAGGTGTTTAGGTTGTAATTACGGAAACTCCAAGAGTTGCCACTGTTAGTTCCCGGTCCTATCCTATCAATTACTACTGATGTAGTACCATTGCTTACGCTTATAATTAATGTATCGTCAAAGTTACCCGAGCCACCATCATTGTACCACCAGCGGTAGTAACTTAAGTATGGCAAGTTGTACGTAGTAAGATCAAACACTGGAGAGGTTAAAATGGTGGTTCCACCGTCAACATCATCCGCTCCTGCAGTTCCTCCTGCGTTTCCAGTAATATAGGCATCGCTACCAAAATCATTGGTAACATCTGCTCCGGCATTGCTCTGTGCTGTTCCATTCAAGGTACCTGCAGGTGCTCCGCGCTCCCAATCGCCAGTGGTGGCAGTGCCCGTAACCGTCCAGCCAAAGTCCATGATAAAGTCGTCATAGTATCCTTTTGCAATATTAACCGTTACCGAAGCTGACGGTGCAGTAAAGGTGCGGTTGGCCACTTCGGCGGTTACATAGCCCCATTTGCCACCGTATACGTTGTATGTGCCTTGGTTAACCGTAATGGCAAAATTTCCATTGGCATCGGCAGTAGTGATGTAACTAAAGTTGTTACCTACGCCCAATATCCTTACCCTTGCATTGGGTACTCCCACCAAGGTGCTCGCATCGCGCACTTGGCCCGTTAAAGCTACTTGTATAAGAGGGGTACAAACCGTAGAATTGATCAAACTTGCCCTACGCGGACAAACAGCCATAACCGTTTGCATACGAGTCTTTTGATCCTGCGTAAAAATGTTCATGCACGCATCGTTGGTATAGTCCATATAGTTCTGTACCATATTGGTGTTGCCACAACTAACGGTATTGGCCGTGCAGCCCCTCTTTGCCGCATCTGAATCTGGTGTGTCATTACAAAAATCATCTACACCACAACCGCCATCGCCCCAAATATGGCGAAGACCCAACCAGTGTCCCACTTCATGTGTCATGGTTCTACCTTGGTTGTATGGTGCAT
>CAIOSU010000218.1 GCA_903861055.1 uncultured bacterium | reverse complement strand
CCCGCAACCGCGCCACGCTGGGTGAGATAAGCACCGCGCTAGAGGTAGTGTATGGCCGCTACCAAGCTACCATACGCAGCATTAGCGGCGTGTATGCGGCCGAGAACATCCATAACCAACTGTTTATGAAAGTACGTGAACTGGCCGACCGCTTTGCCGAACTGGATGGCCGTCGCCCACGGGTGATGGTGGCCAAAATGGGACAAGACGGCCACGACCGCGGCGCTAAGGTAATAGCCACCAGCTTTGCCGATTTGGGTTTTGATGTGGACATTGGCCCGCTGTTTCAAACCCCTGCCGAAGCCGCGCGCCAAGCCGTGGAAAACGACGTGCACATACTGGGCGTAAGCAGCCTGGCCGCGGGCCACAAAACCCTCGTACCCCAAGTAATTGCCGAACTCGCCAAACTGGGCCGCCCCGATATTATGGTAGTGGCAGGCGGCGTTATCCCCCAGCAAGACTATGACTTCCTCTACCACGCTGGCGTATCCTTCATCTTCGGACCCGGAACGGTAATTGCCGATGCGGCGGAGAAGATTTTGGAGAAGTTGATTGAGGGGGTGAAGTGAGTGCTTGAGGTACGATGTATCTGTTGAATCGTGTCATGGTGAGCGGAGGTCATAGTGAGCGTAGTCGAACTACGAACCATCCGCAACATGGACACGAAACACAGTAACGTATTGCTTTTTTCATATGGGATAGGTGTTATGCCACCTACATTGTGAATGGTTTCTCGTTTCAAACGAGACTCACCATGACACAACGGGAAGGGTCACGAAGGAGTGCATGGTGTGAAGGTGCAATTATCCATGAATGTGATGCGTAACAAATCACCATTCCCTAAAACTTGAACTATTGCCTTTCAAATTGTATTTTTAGGTAAAATAGCATCCATGAACAAGAATCAAGTAATCGATACGCTTAACTCGCTGCCCGAAGAGTTTGATGCCGAGCAGTTGATAGAGCGCATCATATTTATGGAGAAAGTGGAGCAGGGCATGCAAGATGCCCGCGAGGGCAAGGTAATCTCGCTGGATGAAGCCAAACAGCGGTTCCAAACCAAATGGTCGAAATAGTCATTACCGAATCCGCTTGGGCCGACCTCGATGCCATTGAGGATTACATCGCCCTCGATTCGCCCCGATACGCGCGTATGTGGATTGAAAAGATATTTACGCATATTGAGCAATTGCGCGCATTCCCACTATCGGGCAAAATAGTACCCGAATACCAAATGGAGCAAGTTCGAGAAATCGTGTTCCGCGGCTACCGCATCGTTTATTACATACCCACCCCTGAAAGAGTTGAAGTAATCAGGGTGATTCATGGAGCGAAAGAGTTGAAATAAAAGTTAGCATTTCAAGCCCAGCGTGTCATATTAAGCGTAGTAATGTCATAGTTAGCGGAGCCGAACTACGAAATTCGGCCAGCGATTGCTTTGCACTCCGCAGCATTGTATCCCTGTATGGCCACATATTGCCGTTAAAATCACGCTAATTGGCACAGCACATAACATCCCGATAACAGACTTTCCCTATTTTAGAGGAAAATATCGCTTACCATGAAATTATCAGGATTTTTAGTCGGGCTGTTACTTTTAGTTAGCGGTGTTGCACAAGCGCAACTATATAGCGTGAGCCGCGATGCCAACAAAATTGATAGCAACCTGATTGACCCAGCACTGAAGCCGTTTTACCACGGTGTGGCCTCTGGCGACCCATTGCCCACGGCCGTTATCATCTGGACCCGGGTAACGCCTGACGATACGCTAAGCCAGCCGGTTACAGTTACTTGGCAGGTAACTACCGACTTGGCTTTCGACCAGATAGTTCAATCAGATAGTGTGGTTACCGATGCCAGCAGAGACTATACGGTAAAGGTGGATGTAACGGGTTTGCAGGCCAATACCTACTACTATTACCGCTTTATAGCGAGCGGGGTGGTTTCCATTACGGGCAGAACCAAAACCGCCCCCGTAGGCAATGTGGATCGCATTAAGGTGGTGGCCATCAGCTGTTCCGATTATAAGGAGGGGTATTTTCAGGCATACCGCAAAATTGCCGACCGTAACGACATTAGCTTAGTAGTGCACTTGGGCGATTATATTTATGAGCAGGGCGGGGGCCAACCGGGAAGGGTGCACGAACCCGATGCGGAAATATACCGCCTGCAGGATTACCGCCAGCGATACTCGCAATACCACCTAGACCCCGACCTGCGCCGCTGCCATCAAATGCACCCCTTTGCTACCATCTGGGACGACCACGACATAGTGGTGGATGCGCTTACCGATACTTGCTTCAGGCATAACCAAGCTTTCGGGCCTTACCTCGACCGTAAGTTTGCTGCCGTTACCGCCGCACGCGAGTGGCTTCCCATGCGCGACCCAGATACCACCCTGTACAGCTTTTATAAAAACTGGCGCACCCTATCTTTTGGCAACCTGTTAGATGTGGTGCTCATTGACGTTCGCCTGTACGACCGCGACCGCTTTGCCGACAATGTTAACGACCCCATATACAGCGATACAAGTGCCCACATTATGGGCTCAGAGCAATTGGGATGGTTCCTAAACACGCTATCAAGCACTTCGGCACAATGGAAGGTGGTAGCTAACCAATTGATGCTGGCCCAATTGCGCGCCATTGACCCAGTACCTGTTATTTTCGAAAACTGGGACGGCTACCCGTACGAGCGGAACAAGTTTTTCAACCACCTCAGCGACAATAACATCGACAACGTGGTATTTGCCACTGGCGATTTTCACGTTTCCCTCGCTTTGGATGTTGCCCCCGACCCCTACGACACTGCCGTTTACACCCCAGCCAACGGCGACGGTTCGCTGCTGGTGGAGCTGGTGGTGCCTAGCATATCGGGCGGCAACTATGATGAGGGCAGCATCAGTTTCGGTGGAGTACCCGTAACCTTGCCCGCCGAAACGTTAGAAGGGCTTATCCCTGCCGTAAACCCTCACATTAAAAAAGCCGAAATTACCAGCCACGGGTATTTGCTGCTCGACGTGAACAGCACGCGCACCCAAGGTGAGTTTTGGTACGTGGGTAACATTGATGACCAAAACGATTATACCGAATCATTTGGCAGTAGCTGGCAAACCCTTGATGGCGGCAACCGCCTATTGCCTGGTGGCCCT
>CAIOSU010000217.1 GCA_903861055.1 uncultured bacterium | reverse complement strand
ATTAAAAATTCAAGGACAATTACTTCAAAAATTATCACAAAATGGGATTGAGTCTAGATTGTCAGCTCGCGCTGAGGCAATACTAACTTTTATTGAGCATCACCCTGGTAGTAAATCAGGAGAAATCTCCGAAAAATTAGGAATCCCTATTCTATCAATCAAGAGAGCCCTCTCAGAGCTATACAACAAGAATTTAGTGGAAAGACACGGATTAGGCCCTGGTGTAAATTACACGCTCAAGTAGAATCAACCAATACTAATCCGGTCTGGCGATGTATCATCGCTTTCATCGGCCTTGGTGGGCTGGGGGCCATAAGGTTCTGATTCCTCGGCAAGCCCAGTGCTCACGGGCGTTGATGCCGCTTCTTGTACCGGTTCGGGCGCAATTTATATTACAGGGGAAGTTTCAACAATCTCTCCATCCAATTCTTCGTCTTCCTTAAAAAAACGCTTCTGGAAAATGAGTATCAATATTACCCCTCCCGTAATAGCGGCATCGGCAATGTTAAAAATAGGGCCAAAAAAAGTAAACGATTTACCGCCTAAAAAGGGAATAGCATGGGGAATATTAACCGTAAATAAATTGAACGAAAGCATATCGACCACCTTACCGTGCAACCAAGGAGCATAACCACCTTCGGCAGGGAAAAGCTGCGCTAGTTCGGTAGTGGTGTGTGAGCTGGCAGAGAAAATAACGCCATAAAAAACGCTATCAATAATATTGCCTAGCGCACCAGCCAATATCAGCGAGATGCTGACAATCAAACCCCTTGCAGCCTTTTTGTTGGTGAGGACGTATAAGTAATAGCCTATAAAACAAACTGCGGCAATGCGAAAGGTAGTAAGAATAATTTTGCCGTATACACCGTCCAGTTTCCAACCGAAAGCCATACCTTCATTCTCAACAAAATAAAGCTTGAAGGCTTCGCCAAAAACCTCATACTCTTCACCATGGTAGAAATTAAGTTTTATATAAAACTTTAGTGCCTGGTCGAAAAACAGCACCAAGAATGCAATAATGATGGGTAAACGGTACTTGTACAACACGTTATTTATTCTGTGCTTTTTTGGCTTCGATACTTAAAGTAGCATGTGGCACAGCGCGCAAACGCTCTGCACTGATAAGCTTACCTGTATCGCGGCAAATGCCGTATGTTTTGTTCTCAATACGAATCAAGGCCTTCTCTAAATGTTGAATATATTGAATTTGGCGGCTGGCCATTTGGTTCAAATACTCGCGCTCCATAGTGGCCGAACCATCCTCCAAGCCCGAAAACCTGGTGTCTGAATCGTCGCCCATATCGCCAGAACGGTTTATTTGCTCTTGCAAATATTTCAGTTCGCTACGTGAGTTTTCCAACTTATCGGTAATCAACTCCTTGAACTCTTGGAGTTCGGCGTCGCTGTAACGAGATTTTTCCTTGTTGTCAGACATTTTTACCTTATTTTTTCAATCAGCACTTTAAGTTCTATGCCATTTACCTCTACGGTGTCGGCATCAGAAAGGTTACTGCCCAAAGAAAGTTCCTCGGCCAAAACTTCCGTGCAAATATAATCTTTAAAATTAACTATGGCATTATCGATTTCGGCTTGGCTTTCAACCACAACCTTAATGCGGTCAGTAACATTAAAATCCTTGTCTTTACGTAGGTTCTGTATCCGGTTTACCAACTCACGGGCATTACCTTCGTTGCGCAAATCATCGGTTATGGTAATGTCCAAAGCTACCGTAATATTACCCTGCGAAGCTACCAACCAACCTGGAATGTCTTCGCTGCTTATTTCCACATCGGCAAGCAACAAATCAAACATTCCGTCGCCAACAGGCAAAGTGTACTTTCCGTCGCGCTCAATTTTCGAGATGTCTTCTTGGGTAAAGGCATTTACCGCATTGCTTACATCCTTCATTTTAGGACCCAGCTTGCTGCCCAATGATTTAAAATTTGGCTTTATTCTCTTTTTGATGAACCCGTCTGTATCGCGGATGTATTGTACCTCTTTTATGTTCACTTCGGCCAATACCAAACTCTCAATGCGCTTGAAGTGTTCTTCGAAAGCATCGTTTAATACTGGCACCAATATGCGTTGCAAAGGCTGACGTACCCGGATGTTCTCCTTTTTGCGCAATGAAAGTACCAACGACGAAGCATCTTGGGCCATTTGCATGGAGGTTTCTAAGTCCAAGTCCAATACAGCAGCATCTGGAGTGATGAATGCAGTCAGGTGCACCGAATCGAATTGCAACGCACTACCTAATGCTTTCGCCTTCTCGCGGATGCTATCGGTTAAGTTCTTATACAGCCACTCGCCAAAGAAAGGCGCAATGGGGCTTATCAATTGCGCGGTAACTAATAGGCACTCAAACAATGTTTCGTAAGCGGCCTTTTTATCGGCGCTCATTTCGCCACGCCAGAAACGTTTGCGACACAACCGCACGTACCAGTTACTTAAGTGCTGGTCTACAAAATCTTGAATTAACCTGGCGGCTTTGGTAGGCTCGTAATCGGCATAGTTGGCATCTACTTCGCGCACCAAACTGTGCAGTTTAGATATTATCCAACGGTCAATTTCCTTGCGGTCTTTTACTGGGGTTACATTCTGCTCGTCCAGCACAAAGCCATCAATATTGGCATACAGGCTAAAGAAAGCATAGGTATTGTATAGCGTTCCGAAGAATTTGCGTTGCGTTTCTCCGATGCCGGCAATATCAAATTTCAGATTGTCCCACGGCTGGGCATTGCTCATCATGTACCAGCGCGTTGCATCGGCGCCATATTGCTCAATAGTAGCAAATGGATCGATGGTATTACCTAAACGCTTGCTCATTTTATTGCCTTCCTTATCCAGCACAAGGCCGTTGGAAACCACATTTTTGTACGCAACCGAATCGAACAATAACGTACCCAATACATGCAAGGTAAAGAACCAGCCACGGGTTTGATCAACACCTTCGCTTATAAAATCGGCAGGGAAACTGTTTTTGAATGTCTCTACATTTTCAAACGGATAGTGCCATTGCGCATAAGGCATGGCGCCGCTCTCAAACCACACGTCAATCAAATCGGCCTCGCGGTGCATCGGTTTGCCCGATGGCGATACCAATACTACATCATCTACATACGGCTTATGCAAGTCAAGCTCAGCAGGCAATGTTTTATCCATAAAACCAGCAGCAACGGCTTTGTCAGCTTCTGCACGCAGTTCTGCTACCGAACCAATGCACATTTCCTCGGTGCCATCCTCGGTGCGCCAAATAGGCAATGGGGTGCCCCAATAGCGACTTCGGCTCAAGTTCCAGTCAACCAGGTTTTCTAGCCAATTACCAAAACGTCCTGTACCGGTGGCAGCAGGCTTCCAGTTGATGGTTTTATTTAGCTCCACCAAGCGGTCTTTCACGGCCGTGGTGCGAATGAACCAGCTATCTAATGGGTAATATAGCACAGGCTTATCGGTGCGCCAGCAGTGTGGGTAGTTGTGCTCGTATTTTTCTACCTTAAAGGCTTTGTTATCTAGCTTCAAGCGATAGGTAATCTGCTCGTCGGCGCTCATGTATTTGGTAAGCGCTATTTCGGTATACTTCGCTTTTTGGCGTGCAAGCTCTTGCTCCAGTTCTTCGGTAGTATAGTAGTCGGCCTTTACATATTCGCCAGCAAGGTCGGTTACCTCGGCGGTAAAACGGCCTTGTTTGTTTACCAAAGTAAGGCTACCAATGCCATTTTGCTTGGCTACACGCATATCGTCGGCACCAAAGCTAGGGGCTATATGCACTATACCCGTTCCGTCTTCGGTGGTTACAAAGTCGCCAATAATAACCCGGAATGCATCGCCATCGGTAGGCTGGGCATAAGGCAATAGCTGCTCGTAGCGGATGCCTGCAAGGTCTTTGCCAGTCAACTCCAGTGCTATCTCATAAGGCAGTTCTTTTTGCCCGGCTTCATAGCTTTCCAATGTTAGGCTGGCATTATCAGCCTTAAAGTATTTACCAAAAAGCTCTTTAGCTAAAACAACCGAAACGGGCTGGTACGTGTAAGGATTAAAGGTTTTAACCTTCAAATAAGTCACGTTTCCGCCAACGGCCAAAGCAGTATTGCTTGGGAGGGTCCACGGCGTGGTGGTCCATGCCAAAAAGTATAGTTGTTCGCTGGCAGCACTATACAAACGCTCTGAATTTTCATTCCTCACTACCTTAAACTGCGCCACAGCCGAAGTGTCTTTCACATTCTTATAACAACCAGGCAAGTTTAGCTCATGCGAGCTAAGTCCCGTACCTGCAGCTGGGCTGTATGGCTGTATGGTGTAACCTTTGTATAGCAGGTCTTTTTTGTACAGCTCCTTCAGTATCCACCACAGGGTCTCCATGTAATCGGGCTTGTAGGTAATGTACGGGTCATCCAAATCAACCCAATAGCCCATATTCTGGGTCAATCGGTCCCACGATTCGGTAAACTTCATTACATCTTTACGGCAAGCATCGTTGTAGTCGGCCACCGATATTTTTACCCCAATATCGTCTTTTGTAATACCCAACTGTTTCTCCACGCCCAACTCCACGGGCAAGCCATGGGTATCCCATCCACCTTTGCGGTCTACTTTAAAGCCTTTTAGGGTTTTGTAACGGCAAAACAAATCCTTAATGGTGCGCGACATAACGTGGTGAATACCTGGCATGCCATTAGCAGATGGTGGCCCTTCATAAAACACAAAGTTTGGAGAGCCTTTGCGATTGGTTACGCTGCGTTCAAAAACCTTCTCGTCTTGCCAAAATTTTAATACGGCTTTATCTATCTCGGGCAGGTTAAGGCCCTTATGTTCGGGGTAATTTTTCATTGGAATAGATGGAATGAATTGCGAAAATATGAAACACACGGGAAATGGGCGAGACGTTTTTTAGATAAACGCCTCTCAGCTAATTCGTATCAAGGAGAATATGGATACTTGGGGTTTCATGTGGTGTAAAGATAACGCTGCTTAGGGAGATATGAAAGGGGTGTAATTACAGATTTTCTCAGTTTTTTACTTCTAGCCCTTTAATGCCTGCATCAATCAATTTTATACAAATTCGACAATAAATGAAACGATTTACACAACAATCATCAATTTCCAACAATCTACTTTACCACCTTATCTATCAAATGCCTCTTTCTCTTTGGCACCCTATCAAATGTGAGCAACAGTGCGGGTAACAGCAGCAGGTTGGCAAACAAGGAGGCTATTAACGT
>CAIOSU010000216.1 GCA_903861055.1 uncultured bacterium | reverse complement strand
TACTAGCGGTTGCGATAGTATTGTTACGCTGCAGCTTACCATATTGCCCACTTTATTGCAAAGCATTAATGCTCAGATATGTGATGGCGCAGTATACAATTTCAACGGAACGCAGCTTACCCAAGCAGGTAGTTACAACGACACCTTAACAGCTACTAGCGGTTGCGATAGTATTGTTACGCTGCAGCTTACCATATTGCCAACTTTATCACAAAGTATAAGTGCTCAGATATGCAATGGTGCTGCATACAATTTCAACGGAACGCAGCTTAACCAAGGTGGTGTTTACTATGACACATTAACAGCATCAACTGGTTGCGATAGTTTAGTAACACTTACCTTGCTTACTGTTAATCAACTTACAAGTACCATTAACCAAACTATTTGCTTCGGCGACAGCGTATTGTTAAACGGCAACTACTACTCTCAATCAGGTACTTTTGTTGATACGTTGCAAAGTAGCGGTGCTTGCGATAGTATTGTTACCCTTAATTTGGCAGTATCTAGTGCATTGGCCACTGCCTTAAACCAATCTATCTGCTTTGGCGATTCCATTAGTTTTGGAGGTGTGTATTACACAAGTGCTGCTGCCATTACGGATACATTAACGGCAAGCACTGGTTGCGATAGCATTGTTACCTTTACGCTTACCGTGAATACTATAGATACGCCAACTATTTCTCAAAACGGATTTGTGTTAAGTACACAGTCATTTCAGAGCTATCAGTGGCAATTGGATGGAACTGATATTGCTGCTGCAAATGATTCCACCTGTACTGCAGCATCAAATGGGCTATATACAGTAGTAGTTACCGATATTAATGGTTGCAGTGCTGCATCGTCAACGCTTAGCGTAACAGGTGTCGGTATTGATCAATTACTCGATCAAACAATATCTATCTATCCGAATCCCGCTAAAGACTTTTTGATGATAGCCAACCTTCCGGCACAAATGGTGGAAATGGAAATTTACAATTCCGTTGGGCAGCTTGTAACCTCGGGCAACATTAGCAATGGCATTATTGACGTGGTGGCATTGCCAGTTGGCTGGTATTTGTTATCGTTGCACACAAAAGATTCAATCAAACGGATTAAGTTTGTAAAACAGTAAGTATCAAACTTCGCACCTATTGAAAGGAAAAAGGCTCTATCAGTTAGTTCAAGAATTGAACAAAACAGAGCATCGCCAGTTGGTGAACGCCTGTAAATTATCAGCCGATAAACGTTCTGCAGCGATAGTTGATTTGCTACGTAAGCGCAACCTTACGGAGAAATCATTTGAGCTATGGCTGTCGCAATTGGTTAGCTCCTGGAATATTAAAACCCTAGCGGAACAGGATAGAAACCAACGTAGGTGGGTTGATTTTGCATGCAAAGAAGTAGAAAAGCTGGTGCTTAAAAACCGACTCGAGGATAGCCATGCATACAACCATGAGCTATCGCAGATATTTGACCTGCGCAACCATGAAGACCTTACTGCATACTACAACAGAAAGGCGATTGATGAGGCTTCTCAAAAAAACGACTACAATACCCTTATAGCCGAGTATGATATTTCGTTACGTTGGTTGGGGCGCAATCAAAGCAAAGCCAATATTGCTAAAATTGCCGAGCTACTTATGTTACGCAAAGAGGTTACTGAGTTGCACTACCATGAGAACATGTCATACTTCTATTCGGTAAGTTCTGCCTTGTATATCGATAATCCGGGGGATGTTTCGTACAAACGGATTGTGCCCGCTCCAACTGAGTTTAACGCGTTAAAAAAGACGGCAAAAGATGAATACAGTCTTATCCTTTACATGCTTGCAGAAGCTCGATTTCATTTTTATCAACTAAAGAAGTTCGAAAGTCTGCTTACTGATGCAATAGTAAGTATTGAAAATGCGAAACTGGATGAGAAATCGAAAATATTGCTTCAGCGAAATTGGCTTTATCTTAGAATAACAGGTGGTATTTATTATCAATATCCATTAGTGCAGATGATAGATGATGCCAGTCGAATGTTCAATATACAATTGAAGTACAAAATGCATGATACCATAGGGTTTTTCTTCTTGCTCTTTTTTTTGTTGTTGAAAGGAGATGTTGAATCGTACGAGGGTTTGTTGCGCAAACATAGGGCTAGTTTTTTTACCGACGACAGTAACGATTACTTGCATTTTTTGCAAGCGCTTACGTGCTATTTAAAAGGTGAAATAAAGCAGGCCATTGGCTTGTTGATGCATACTTCTTATTCGCAAAGTAGCTATATAGCCACATGGAGCAGGTTGCTAGAAATTAAAATCCATCTTGAAGAAGGTGATATTCGTTTTACACGAGTGTTGCTGATTAGGGCGAAAAGGTTGCTCAAAATGAGTAAGCGTCAAAGACTGCTTTATGAACCTGCCAGTGCCACAATTGCGGCACTAGGGGCTATTCTTAAAGGTCAGCCAGCTACTAATGATGGTTCTGCCTTTCAATACTATCATTTTATTTTGCAAAACAGATAGGGCATATTGGGTAATATTTACGTATAGTTAATGGGTTTAGGAATGCCATTTGCGTAGATTGAGAAACTTAATTATCTGATTATGAAAATACTACCTCTACTTTTAGTTTTTGTTGCTCTACATCTAATAGTAGTTGGTCAAAATGTTGGTATAAATTCCAGCACGCCACAAACAAGGTTAGAAGTAAATGGTGCAATAAGTTCTACTCCATCAACAGTATTAGCGGGAAATAGTATTGCCATACCCGCAAATGTATCAATTGTAAGGATATCAGATGATGGCACATCAGCAAGCAACAGTATTAGCGTAGCATCGCCTAAGGAAGGACAATATCTCACCATTTATAATGCCGACGCCAATACCGCTACATTTTCTGGTAACAATATTACAGGTGGTACTGGTGTTGCAACTTTTGTATATATAGGCAGCGGATGGAGGTTAATTGCAAATAACTCAATTGCTGCGGCTGGTACTGGCGGTTACGTAATTTTGTTGGGGCACAGCAATACTTCTCTTGTCGCAAGCAATACATACGTTGCTGGTGCGTCGTTTGATTTACCCGCAATCACTTTATTCAATGATCGTCCGTCTAGGCGAGGGCAAGTACCTGCAGCTGGGCAAATTAAAAGTGTACAAGTAAATAGTTATGTTACTGGCACCTTGGCCGGCGCAACCAACGATAGTTATACCATGCGCATCAAGAACATTACCCAAAATACCACTCAAGACTTTGTTACAAATTTTGGCCTCAGCTCCGGAAACCTTTCCAGCCAATCTCGAATTGATAATTATACACTTCCGACACCCATGAATGTTAATGCAGGTGACGTAATACAAGTGCAAATTTTAACCCCAGCCTGGACCACTGCACCAACAGGCGTTTACCAAAAGTTCAACGTTTATATTGAGTAGTTTTTTGTTTTAAAACAACTGCAATTAAGTAAGATGGTTCTATTGCCGTATGCCTTAGGCGGTTTTTTTTGCGCCTGCATACCTACCAATATTTACTTCGTTCCTGATAACTTTTTACAAACTAGCGGTGTTTTTTCAAAAAGCTATTTATTTCCAATAAATCGCCTGGCAAGAGTTCTGGACTGTTTGTTTCTATCACTTTAAACAGGGATCCTCCCAAAAAATCTAATACTAATGTGCGGTCTGGCCAGTATTTCACTGTAATCCTAGCGCCTTCTTTTAAGGTTGCAACATCAACGGCTTCAAGCATCGCTAGGCCACCGTCCCTCGTAAGGTTGGCGGCATCCAAATGATCCCAGTTGGGGTAGCCTAAATAACGTGCAATGGTATCTAAGGTATACAACCTTGGTCTTTCCGTTCCTTTATTAAAAGCAAACAATCTTTTTAGAGTGCTGCCGCTTATCCTACTTCCAGTTTGTTTAGTTATGCTTTTAGCAAGCTCTTCGCAATCCATAGGATACCTAATTTCCCTACCAAATTGAACCTCTATAAGTATTATTACGTATTTCTTAAGCGCCTTTTTTTTAATTAAGTGTGAATAAAAATAATAATATCGAGATTATCGATTAAACAGCCCAAATGAATAAAGTGAACTGAATGATTATTGTGAACTAAATGAATTTAAAAGTAGAATATATT
>CAIOSU010000215.1 GCA_903861055.1 uncultured bacterium | reverse complement strand
GCAGCTCAAATACCACAACTTATCCCCCCCTGTATACGTATATATGCTTATTTTACCGCACATTAAACAAGTAGCGGGTCTTTGTGGCGGAGTGTTCAAACTTTTTGTGCACCATCCATGTACCCTCGTTCCAAACGAGGCAATCTATCAACTGTCGTCTGTGGACTACTTCACCACCGTCTTCAACAATTTCTCCTCACCTATATACCCTTCCAGCACATCGCCTGCTTTTAGGCAGCCAACGCCTGCTGGGGTGCCAGTGTATAGCAGGTCGCCCACTTGCAGGGTAAAGTAGCTACTTACGAACGAAATTATCCTCTCGATATTGAACATCATCAAGCTGCTGTTGCCGTTTTGCACGGTTTCGCCATTAAGCACGGTGCGGAAACTAATGTCGTGCAGGTTCGGGAACTGGTCAATGGGCAACCAATCGCCCACCGCCGCCGAGCCGTCGAAGCCTTTGGCAAGGTCCCACGGCAGTTTGTTTTCCTTGAGGTAGTCTTGCAGGTCGCGGGCCGTAAAATCGAGACCGAAGGTAATGGCATCCACATATTTGTGGGCAAACTTTTCGGCAATGTTCTTCCCGTTCTTGCCAATACGGATAACCAGCTCGCCCTCGTAATGCACGTTTTTCGAGAAATCGGGGATGTAAAAATCTTGCCCATTGCGGATAACCGCCGTTGGGGGCTTGGTAAATACCACTGGCTGCTGCGGCAGGGGGTTATTCAGTTCTTTGGCATGATCAACATAGTTGCGGCCGACACAAAATATCTTCATGGTGTTAAAAATAGTTATTGCCTAGCTTACTGCCAACCCCATATTGAACTACCTAGGCTAAGAATTGTTAATAGTATCAATCAGCTGAAAAAATATGACGAAATCACTATTGATATTTGCCGCCTCGCTTGCTATTGCCGGCCTGTTTATGGCTTGCAGCAACAGCAGTGCCGACGACAAATTACCCGAAACCGTACAAACCCCCATACCCCCCAATATGAAAATTGCAACTTTTGGCAACGGATGCTTTTGGTGCACCGAGGCCATTTTCTTAGAACTGAAAGGCGTAAGCAAAGTAGAAAGCGGCTATAGCGGCGGCAAAATTAAAAACCCAAGCTACCGCGAGGTATCTGCTGGCACCACAGGCCATGCCGAAGTGATACAAATAACCTACGACCCGGCTGTGATAACTTTTGAGGAATTGCTGGAGGTGTTCTGGAAAACCCACGACCCTACTACCCTCAACCGCCAGGGCGCCGATGTGGGCACACAATACCGCTCGGCAGTGTTTTTTCATGACGAGGAGCAGCAAAAGTTGGCCGAAGAGTATAAAGCCAAGCTGGACAAAGCGGGCATTTGGAGCAACCCGATTGTAACAGAGATAACCGCATTTACGAACTTTTATAAAGCCGAGGATTATCACCAAAACTATTACAACCTAAACGGCAATCAGCCTTATTGCCGTGCAGTGATAGTCCCGAAGCTGGAGAAGTTTAGAGCGGTGTTTAAGGATAAGTTGAAGTAATCTTTAAGTGCTTATTGCGAAACGTATGCGGCAATCCATTTAGGTGGGTTGCCGCTTTTTTAATTCAACCACCAAATACTAGCGTTGAGCAAGGTGGCAAAGCTCACCCAGAGCAGGTAGGGCACTAGCAAATAGGCCGCTACAATGCTAATGCGCCTGAAGCTAACCATGGTAAATAGGATAAAAACCAGCAGCACCAGTATCTCTACCAATGCCCAACGAGGACTTTCCCAGGCAAAAAAGATAATAGACCATAGGCCATTGAGCAGCAACTGAATACCGAAAATAACCAATGCGGTTCTTACGTCTTTTTTATCCCAACCTGCTTTCCAGACTAAGCCAGCGGCTACGCCCATCATGATGTATAGGGCCGTCCATACGGGGCCAAATATCCAATTGGGTGGGTTAAACGATGGCTTGGTAATGGTGGCATACCATCCCGTAATAGCATCGGTAGT
>CAIOSU010000214.1 GCA_903861055.1 uncultured bacterium | reverse complement strand
TTGCAAATAATTTACCATCAGGACTATAGACTATGTGATTGATGGTAAACAAATGTGCAGGTATTCTGTGAATTGGCTTATAACCATCAACAACATCCCAAACCATAAAATGCGCATCGCGGCTACCACTTAACAAATACCGCCCATCAGGCGAATAACAAACAGTAAATACTGAATTCTCATGACCGTCAAGTTTCTGAGAAACTTTAAAATCATGCAAGGAGAGCACATATATACTGTTATCGCTACTACCCACTGCCAATTGAAAACCATTGGGGTGTATTGCCAATGCCCGTAAACTGCTATCCGATAAAGCAATTTTTAGCCCCAACGAATAATCAATCGTTCGCCAAAGCGATAGCGCCCCATCGCCCCCTGCTGCTATAAAATGGTTATCAGTGGTAATTAAATCAAACACTCCTTGAGTATGCAAGGCTAAGTGCTTATCTTCTTGCTGGTCGTCTAAGTCGAGTATATGTATACCTCCGTGCATTTGCCCTAATAGCATATGCCTTTTGTCAGGCATTAAGGCCATCGAAAATATTTGCATGCCCATTCGAGCCATAAGCAAACCATCAATCGGCTTTGCTAAATTCCATTTTACTACCTGTCCATCGCCACCGGTTGTATAAAGGTCATCGCCACCGCCAGCAAGCGTATAAATAGCGCTAGTGTGGCCTTTAAGAGTAGTATATAACGAAGCGTGTATAGAGGGCATATCTAAAGGCAAAGATAGCTCATTATACATTTAACCCATTAACAGGGTATCTTAAATTAAGAGAACCATAGGGAACAGCAAACTAAGCACAGGTTATCTGCTACAAAATGTAACTTCTCAAATATTGCTGGTAACTTAGAACTTCAACAAGTTTGGTATGCAGCAAGTAGTAACCTTCCATGATGTAATAACGAGTATTCCTGCCAGGTTCAGGCCAGAAAAAGCGGGAGGTCAGAAACTAATTGTTCATTTTGACATAAGCGGCGAAGGAGGTGGCACATATACAGTAGGTATTGTTGAGGGAAACTGCACGCTAAACCTGGGACTAAGCGGTGAGGCCGATTGCATTATAAAAGCCAAAGCTGAGGTATATACCCAGATAGAATTGGGGAAAACCAACCCGCAAATGGCTCTGATGATGGGTAAAATAAAGGTAAGCAACTTGGGCAAGATGCTAGAATTTACCAAGTTATTCAGAAAGTTCGACCCATCAGTTAAAGATACAAATAGGTCAAAAAGTTTAACGGGAATAGGTACTCGAAAGCCCCAAAGCGGTCCGTTGGTAGGTATAAGAATACTTGATATGAGCCGCTTATTGCCAGGCCCACTGGCAACAATGATGCTAGCGGATATGGGAGCCGAGGTAATAAAAATTGAAGATCCCGCGTCGCCCGACCAAATCCGTAATTTCCCTCCATTTATTGGTGAAACCGCCGCATACTACCTTGCCGTAAACAGAAGCAAGCGTAGCATGGCAATTAATTATAACACAGAAGAAGGACTGCAGATACTATATAGGCTGGTAAAAGATGCTGATGTGTTTGTGGAGCAATTTAGACCCGGTGTAATGGATAAAATAGGGCTTGGATATAACACTTTGAAGAGTATCAACCCAAAGTTGGTTTATGTTTCAATAACTGGTTATGGACAAATAGGCCCTTGGTCGCAAGAAGCTGGTCACGACCTAAATTACATTGCAAGGGCAGGTTTATTGGGTGTTAACGGCGCAACAAGCGGGCAACTTGTAATACCTGGCGCCCAAATAGCAGATATTGCAGGAGGCAGCTACATGGCCATGAATGCCATTATGGCGGCATTGTTGAGCAGAAGTATTACGGGCCAGGGGCAATACGTTGACGTGAGTATGATGGATGCCGTAATGCCTTTGAGCACCTTTGCATTTGCCCGGAGTCAAGCCGACAAACAATCCGTTTTACCTTCCGGCCACGAACTTTCCGGCAAATTGGCCAACTACAATGTTTACCGTTGCAACGATGGAAAATATATAGCCATTGGGGCTCTTGAGCCAAAATTTTGGCAAGCATTCTGTAGCGCTGTAAATAGGCCAAATTGGGCACAAGGATTGTTGTATGAGGGTATTGAGTTGGCGAATTTAAAGGCCGAAGTTTCTGCTTTATTCGCTTCACAATCCCAGGCTTATTGGGTAAGCCTATCGGCCAAATTCGATTTTTGCATGAGCCCCGTTATCACCATGGATGAAATTGAACACGAGCAGCACATTCAGCACCGCGAAATGGTAATAACCGAGCATACTAGTGACGGAATTGATTTTAAATCATTCGGCATTCCGCTCAAGTTTAGCAACACTCCAGGTGTCATTGCTTGGCCTGCGCCCACTATGGGTGCAGATACGCTTGCCATTTTAAGGGAAGCTGGCTATGCTGACGAAACTATTGAAAAGTGGGTAGAAACGCAGATTTTATCGGTTTAAAAGTCCTAGTACCTTCAACTATCGTGTCAATATCGTTTCCGTAGGTAGGTAG
>CAIOSU010000213.1 GCA_903861055.1 uncultured bacterium | reverse complement strand
GGTTATATCAGTTAAAGGTTAGACCATTGGGCATCTTTATTTCGTCAGCGTGTATAGCCTTATAATCATGGATGCCTTCAAGCCATTTTACTATCGAAGGCAAAATCAAATCGGGTACCTCTGCAATAATGGCGTGGTCTTGCCCCTCAAACAATTCAAAATGTTTTTTGCACTCTAGTCGGTCGAATATACTTTGGGTCATCTCTACTGAAAATATGCTGTCGGCAGTGCCTTGAAATACCATTACCGGAACTTCAATTTGGTGCAAAGGCTTAGGCAATGGTGTGCTGGCTAATGATTGCAGCGCCCTAAAGCTAACATGGTGCAAGGCCAAAGGGTCTTGGTCCACAAAGTTTTTCATGTTGCCGAAGTACTTAATCTTCACCAACTCCAAATCAAGGTAAGCATTAATGGGGATTGGCGTATTGGGCATTATACTGCCAAAGTTCATTAATAAGGGTCTTAAGTATTTGCTCAGCCGAGGGAAACGGGTAAGTTTTGCGGCCTCTGGTGCGGTCAGGTCGGCAAAGTTTTGGCAAACCACTCCCTTCAAGCGAGAATCCTTTGCAGCCATATACAGTGACACTATACCCCCTTGGCTACTACCCATTAGCGATACGTTGTCGTTGAATTTGTTAATGGCATACGATATAGCACTATGCGTATCGCGCATGAGTTCTTCAACGCTATAATCGCCACGAGCACCTTCGCTGCGGCCGTGGCCGCGCGGGTCAAAACCGACTACATTAAAACCGCGTAGGTGCAATTTGTATAGAAACTCTGAATAGCACAGGGCATAAATGGCCGTGCCGGGTATAAATACTACCGTAGGTGCCGATTTGTGATGCACCAGCACATCTACATGTATTTGCAAGCCATCCGATACAAAATAATCGGAGGTAAAATGGTGGTGTAGTTCAGGAAAACCAAACGCTTCAGCTATGTGCTCAAAATACTCCTCAATGCTATAATAGTGCCTTTCCTTGCTGGCCAACATATATTGCTACCTTATGGGTGAAACAGAACCGCTTTTACCTAATCGTTAAAAGGAATTTAAAGATGGCGGTTTTTGATGGCATCAACAAATCCTAACTTCTTTAATGGAATATGGCCTGCTTAACAACCTAAAGGACAGGGTATAAAAGTAGTTTGTGTGCCCTGGAATTTTTTTTATTATTTTTTTGGGCTTGCAATCCGCATCAATACAGGAGGGGAGTATTTTTAGTGAAAAAAAGTTTTAGAAAAAATTGAAAGTTTTGGAATAATGAAAAAAAGAATTACCTTTGTATCATACTTACAGAAAAACGGTAGGTTGTTGATTAAAAATACTAGCGAAATTTTTGGTTCACGTTCAGCATAAATAAACATTTCAAAGCAATAATTATCATGGAAAATTCATTCAAAAAATTGTTTTACGCAGGTGTAGGTCTTGCCGCAACTGCTACTGAAAAATTTGAAGAAACCTTGAACGAATTGGTAGCTAAGGGTAAAGTAACTGACTCTGAGGCTAAAAAATTCTTCGAAGAGTTCAACGAAAAAACTTCATCAAAACGCGAAGAGTTTGATGAGAAATTCAAATCATTTGTAGAAAAGTTGGGTTATACTCGCAACAGTGATGTAGAAGAACTACGTCAGCGTGTTGAAGAGTTGGAAAAAGCCAACAAAGCTGCCAGCAAAAAAACTGTCGCTACTACTAGCGCTCAATAATATAGCGGGTTTCTTTTTTAGAAGGGCTGCACCTCGGTGTGGCCCTTCTTTTTTGTGTTGTATTTAAGTTTAGATGGGTTAACTTTGGCTCGTTAGTTGTTATTGACTTCCGACACAGTATAAAAGCAAAGCTGCAAGCCATCCTGTCGCGTCCGTCAGCTGACGGATGAGGAAAGTCCGGGCGGCATAGGGTATTGCGCCACCTAACGGGTGGGGTCTTCTTGCGAAAGAGGATACAGAGAGTGCCACAGAAAATAACCGCCCTGAGCTTGTCGAAGGGTAAGGGTGAAAAAACGGGGCTAAGAATCCGTTCGGGCAATGGGTAACCATGGCCTGGGGTAAACCTCGCAAGCCGAAAGACCAAATAGGCCGGCGTTACTAGAGCGTCCCGCTCGATTGCCGGCGGGTAGGTTGATAGAGGCTGTTGGCAACAACAGTCCCAGATAAATGACAGGATTTCGTTTTAAACGAGAACAGAACCCGGCTTATCGGCTTGCAGCCTTTGCTTTTTGTTTGGTTACTAGTTGATAGGTGTATTGGTTGATTGGTGAAAAGGTATGGGATTATAAACCTTGATATGGTAGGGCATTTTCCCAATAACTAGTAACTAATAACCGGTTAACTAAACACTACCCTTCAAACTCCAGCTGTTGTTTCTTGCTTAGGCTGGCTACTATCAAATCATAAGAGTGGTCAATCAATTCTTTTACCAGCTTTTCGGATAGGTTGCCGGTGCCTATAATTAAAGTGTTCCAGTGCTGTTTGTTCATGTGGTAGCCGGGTATAATCTCGTCGTATTCATCGCGAAGTTCTTCAGCTTTTTCTGGGTCGCATTTTAAGTTTACTTGAAAAGGGTCGCTATTCATGCTAGCCAAGGCAAACATTTTGCCCGCTACCTTAAACACTAATACCGTTTCGCCGAAAGGCATGCCTTCGGTAACAGCCTTTTTAGCCAAGCAATAATCACGGAATGATTCGATGTGCATGCGGAAGAATGGATTATTTATTTCTTGAGGTGTGAAAGATGCTCAATATCCTTAGTTGGTTATCAGTCACTTCATAATAAATCAGGAAGGGAAACCTTGGGACCGCATATTCCCTTAAATTTTTGTATTTATTTGGAAATGCAAAGGGGTATAATAACAAAAGTCTTAATGACTCATCGATTTCTATCAAAAAATCCTCACCCAAACCAACTTGCTGTGCCTCATAATAATCATAGGCTGTTTGCAAATCTTTTTTTGACCTATACTCCGCTTCATTTTTTTGAAGCCTTAATTCTGTTTTTCACCGTTTCCCAAGGTATGGTTGGCTCGTTTGCCAACAACCTTCTGTCCAATTCTTCTTTTTGCCAATCGGTTAGTTCGTAAGGTTTTTCATGCTGGCACTTGTAAGCATTAGCGGTATAGTGCAATATTTGCAAAAGTTGTTCATCTCCAGAATCAATACTTTCTTGCAGGGCTTTCTTGATTTCTGCTATTTTCATGGGAACGGTTTTAAGCAATAACAACTAACTAGGAACCGAAATTCCAAGGATATTAAAATTACAGGTTTAAGTTTGGTTTTCAAAAAGTGGACACCTGCGAGAAAGAATCAAATGTTCGGTGGTACATCAGTGTACAAAGTGAATCAAGTACTTCTTACTTTGTACATTCATCAATTTTCCGGATTCAACTTAGCCTTACGCTTTGGTAACTGATAGTGTATGGCTAAACTGGCACCTAAGGTAAAGTTGTACATGCGAGCCTCTTCTTTTTCGTAACCTTTAAACAATTGGGTATCGGCAAATATGGCCGTTCGGGTACCGAAGGTTACGAACAAGTTTTGATATAAATATACGTCGTATTCCAATCCAACTATTACACCGAGTTCGTTTCGGGTAACCATTTGGCTAATGTTCTCTAAACGGTCGGTGTTTAAGTTCATTTCCGACGATTTTAAGTGGCTGTAAGCTATACCACCAATTACATTGAGCGATACTGGTTGCTTTGTTAAACCACTCATTCGAGCAAATTTGTACTTAAACAGCAAAGGCACTTGTGTGTAATTTAGGTTTATACTGCCGCTTACCGGTATTTTGCCGTATAAGTTATCGCTAAAGCGCTGTCCTTGAGTTGAGCTCACAATCCAACCTAGCTCTAAAGCCATGCGGTGGTTAAAATGGTAGCCTACTTTTATGCCATATTGCCGCCCCGCTTGCATATTGTATTTAGCATCGTTGGCCAACAATGGATAAAAAACCGAATTTTTTTGAAACATTCTAGTACCCGTGAAGGCATATTCTGCTCCAACATAAAGGCCTTTAATGTTTCCTAGAGTGCTAATAGGTTTTGCATTCGAGATAATATCATCATTTTCATAGTCTCCCTTACTTAATTGGGGTTTTAGGGTTGACGGCGCTATAGTTAAGCTGTTTAGCAGTTCATTTTTAGCAGTAAAGGCTATATAAAGCGGGTTTGCAGGGGCGTGCAGTTCTAAGTCAACTAAGCTGTGTTGTTGTGCTTTATTAAGCCTATTTTTTCCTTCTTTGTTCGTTCTTTTTATGTCACCATACATTTTACTAGATGCATTTACACCTATGTATGGGGTAAAATACCGGTTACGACCGTAATTTGATACCGTAACCAAGGGTTCGCTATCGTCAAAAGTATAGTCGATAGGATAATTAATGCGCTGATAGTGGCTGTAGCTGAAACCTGCAATTTGGCTAGGGTGCTCGCCGGCAAGCAGGTAAGTACCCTCATAGCTGCGGTTGGCCTTAGCCTTTTTACTGGCATAATACTCTTCAATATCGAACGAAGTGATGAGATTGAAGCTGCCAAAGAATATAAGCACTGCTATGGCGGCATAATACCAGTGGTTGTATTTTCTGCGCTCAATTTGTACATCTAAGTCGGCATCCAATTTATCCCACAAGCCAGCCGGGGGAGTAACCTCCATATTACGGAGATTGTCCCTGAATGCTTTATCAAAATTGAAATTATTCTCGTCTGTTGGTTTAATAGGGCGCATACACTGTATTAAAAATAGCTTTTTTCTTGAAAAAGCCAACAAAAGGGCATTTAAATTGCCCGATTTGTGTGTATTAGACTGTGTAAGGAGGATGGAGGTTGCACGGGAATTGACATGAGCAAGATGAAATAGGTAATTAGAAACGTAAGCCAATGCAGAAAAACAAATTACGGTTTCAAATTTTCAATCCCATAACTTGCAACTATTTATAATCCTTGACCTTGCACTAGTAACTCAACTATATCAAACACTTTTACTTTACCTGGTGCTTTTTCGGTGGTGCCATCTGATAACATGGTCATGCAGAAGGGGCAGCCAGCAGCTACAATTTCGGCACCAGTTTCAATGGCCTGCTCTGCGCGCTTCTGGTTTACCCGTTGCGTACCATGTTCCTCTTCCTTAAACATTTGGGCACCACCTGCACCGCAGCACAAGCCACGACTTTTGGCAGCTTTCATTTCCACCAAATCCGCATCTAAGGCCTCTAATATAGCACGCGGGGCTTCGTAAACCTCATTGGCACGACCTAGGTAACAGCTATCGTGAAAAGTGATTTTTTTGCCTTTAAAGGCGCCACCACCTTGCACTACCAGTTTGCCTTCGTTTATCATTTCCTGCAAAAACTGGGTGTGGTGCATTACTTCATAAGCACCACCTAGGTTAGGGTACTCGTTTTTGAGAATGTTGAAACAGTGCGGGCAAGTGGTTACTATTTTACGCACTTGGTAGGCATTCAATATTTCAATATTCTGCAAAGCTGCCATTTGAAAAACGAACTCGTTTCCGGCACGTTTGGCAGGGTCGCCAGTGCAAGCCTCTTCTTTTCCCAAAATGGCAAAGTCGGTTTTTAGATGGTTTAGTATTTTAACAAAAGCGCTGGTGATTTTTATTGCACGCTGGTCAATACTACCCGCACAACCAACCCAAAATAATACTTCCGGGGTGCGTCCTTCGGCGGCCAATTCGGCCATGGTAGGTACTTTCAATTCCATATACTATGCCTTACTTTGTTAGTATTATTTTAAATCACTTACCCACTTCTCGCGGTCTTGTTGCGAAAACTGCCACGGGGCGGCATTGTTTTCAATGTTGCTGAACATGAGGTTCCACTCTTCTGGCGAGTTTGAGTCCTCCATAATCAAGGCACGACGAAGTTGGACAATTATATCAAGCGGATCGATATTAATGGGGCACTCTTGCACACAAGCTTGGCAAGTGGTGCAGGCGCGCAATTCTTCAACGCTTATAAAGTCGCCAAGCAATTGTTTGTTATCAATAAAATCAGGACCGTGTAAGTCAATGTTCTTACCCACCTCTGTTAGTCGGTCGCGGGTGTCCATCATTATCTTACGCGGCGAAAGTAGTTTTCCGGTTTGGTTGGCAGGGCATGCTGCGGTGCACCGTCCGCATTCGGTGCAAGAGTATGCATCAAGTAAGTTTTTCCAGCTAAGGTCTTGTACATCTTTAGCGCCAAATTTTGGTGGAGCAACGGCCTCAGCGCCTTCAGCTGGAGCTGCGTAAGGGTCGGCATTGGGGTCCATCATGGCCTTGATCTCCTTGGTAATGGCAGGCATGTTAAATATCTCTCCACGAGGCTTCAGGCGCGAAAAATATGTGTTTGGGAAAGCCAGCATAATGTGCAAGTGCTTGGAATAAGGCAAATACACAATAAAGCCCAACACACCCAGAATGTGTCCCCACCAGCCAAAACGCTCCATAACCTTCAAAAGGTCAATATTAAGTCCTGAAAGTGCAGGACCTACAATGTTGCCCGAAATAAGAAAACCATAAGGCGATGAGCCATTAATTTGTATTTCTCTTGCTACATCGGCACCGTTCATCATAAAAATGCAGGCCACGAGCCATATTTCCGCAATCAAAATAATGTTCGCATCTAGTTTAGGCCATCCGTTCATCTCGCTTTTAACAAAGCGTGGTACTTTAAGCAGATTGCGGCGCGCCAAAAACACGAAGGTGGCTATTAAAGCCAAAATGGATAGTACCTCGATAAAACTAATGGTGAAGTTGTATATGCCAGTAAGGAAACCAGAATCTAGCGTTTCGCTGAACAAATGAAACAACAAACGGTGTTGCCCTGTAAACCCATCTATAAATATTTCCAATAGCTCAATTTGGGTAACTAAAAAGGCCAAGTAAATAAACAAGTGCATGATGGCTGGTAATGTAATACGGAACATCTTTTTCTGCCCAAGAGCAATTAAAAGCATGTTTTTGAGGCGCTTGTCAGGTTGGTCGGTCAGGTCTTCTTTCTGACCCAAATTAATGTTGCGGTATATTTCCTTCCCTTTCTTAAAAACGAAGGCAAAGGCCGCAATAGTGACAATAGCAAATACAATTGGTTGGATGAAAGCCATAAACGTCCTGAAATTTCTACAAAACTAAGTCAGAGTATTAATACTTTAAACGCTGTAAATGTTTAAAAACCCGAGCAAGATAGTTAATTTTAGTGTAGCTTAAAACAAGTAGGCATGAAAACCATATACTTTCTGGTGTTATTTTGTAGTGTTTTTACAATCCAAAGTATTACGGCCCAAGAGCTGCCTAAGGTAGATTTGTATACCAAGCGCATGCTAGCTTCTGATGATTGGAAGTGGCACGATGTTAATCTTTTAGTACGTGGGGATAGCACTGCCATTAAGGGGTTGGTAGAGCAAGCTGGGGGGTACTTTAAGTTCAGTTATGTTGGCATTAATGCTGTGAATATCCCCGTTGATAAATTACAACAGTTTTTGAGCGACCCCGCCGTTGTTGAGGTGCAAAACCTAGATGTACCGGTTACATTGCTAAGTGATTCTGCAGCTATAGTAAACCATGTAGTTGAGGTGCACGATGGTGTTTCTCCGCTTACGCAGCCTTATAAGGGAAATGGTGTTGTTGTTGGAATAATTGATGATGGCATTGATTTTAGACATTTAGATTTTAGAAAGGCTAATGGCGATACCCGAGTTCGTTATTTGTGGGACCAAACCACAAACTCGGCGCAAGCACCTCAGCCTTATGGCTACGGCAGAGAATGGACCGAGTTGGATATCAACAACGGCATTTGCACCCATGTTGAACGTATAGATGCTTTCGGGCATGGCTCACATGTTACAGGAGCTGCTGCTGGCAACGGAAACGCAATTGGTAAATATTCAGGTATGGCTCCCGATGCGGAGTTGGTAGTGGTGGCCTTTAACTACAATCGCCCATTTTTGGCAGGGGTAGTAGATGGGGTAGAATATATCTTCCGCAAAGCCGATGCTATGGGCAAACCTTGCGTTATAAATGCTAGCTTAGGCACTTATGTAGGCTCTCGCGATGGTCTTGATTTGGCTGCTCAGCTAATTGATGCGCTGCTTGATGAACGCGGTGGCCGAGCTATGGTAGCTGCTGCTGGCAATGCGGGCCAATACCTGTATCATTTGGGCTATGAGGTAACCGCTGATACTAACTTTACCTACTTTCTGTACAACACAACGTCTGGCGATTTGTTTTTTCAGCTATGGGCCGATTCAGCAGATTTTAACAACGTAAACTTTGCTTTCGGTGCCGACGACCCAGCCAATAGTTACGCATCTTTGGGTAGAACTGATTTCTTGAACGTAAAGGTCGATTATCCTTCGGTGGTAGCTAATGGCGGCTCGCTAATTCGTAATTATTCGCTAAATAGTGGTGTCAATTTTATTGGTAGTATCGAAACTCAATTGACCCAAACCAATGGCGTATACTTATTTGAGGCTATCATAGAGCCTAACAACGCTGCTCATTTTTGGCGCTTTATAACTACTGGTTCGGGTACTTTTGATATTTGGAGCAGCAAAGCACTGATGAATTTTTCTGACATGGTGGAGGCCATTCCATCAGCAACATTCTTGCCCGATAGTGCCAAGTATAAATATCCCGATACTCGGAAAACGGTGGTGAGCAGCTACACTTGTTCTGACCATGTTATAGCGGTAGGTAATTACGTTTTTCGCAGCTATTATTTAGACGTGTATGATGATACTGTGATATGCTATTATCCGAAAGGTGATATTTTTAAAGAATTCCCGAACCCAACTAGTCCAAACCCAACTGTTTTTTTAGGGTCAAGCTTAGGCCCAAGCCGTGATAATCGCATAAAACCTGATATTGCCGCACCGGGTACCTATGTGTTGGCTACAGGCAATAGCATTTTTATTAACAACGCCATTAACTCTGGCAATGTGCAGAACTACCAAAAAGTAGTACAGGGTGGTAAGCACGTGCGCAACTCGGGTACCTCAATGGCTTCGCCAATGGTTACAGGAGCCGTAGCTTTGTATTTAGAGAAGAACCCAACTTCCAATTGGCGCGAAATTAAGGATGCCTTCCTTACCACAACCACTAAAGATACATTTACCACGCAACAGCCTAATAATACCTTTGGTTATGGTAAGTTGAATGCTTTTGCCGCCATGCAAACCAACTTTGTATACGGGTGCACCGATACATCGGCCCTTAACTACAACCCTGCCGCTAATGTAAACGATGGCAGTTGTATACAAGTAGTGTCGGGCTGCATGGACCCAATAGCGGTAAACTACAACCCGCTGGCTAATTTCGACAATGGCAGTTGCCAGTATGATACCACATTGATTGGAATTGCAAACGTGCTTGATTCGGGCATTGGTTTGGGCGTATACCCCAACCCAAATGAAGGTAATTTCCATATCGTATACCAATTGCCGCAAGCTATGCCCGATGCTTCCGTAACTATTACCGATTTGTTGGGTAAGGAGGTAATGCAATTGAAAATTGTAGGTACCCAAGGCAAATTGGCGGTGCAGGCGTTGCCTAAAGGTGTATATTTGTATGCCTTGGTATATCAAGGTCGGTTGGTAAAACCGGGTAAGATGGTCGTAAATTAGTTACTGGTTGATTGGTTATTGGTTGGCTAGTTACTTGTTGGACTTTCCATATTAATGGATGTTGACAATCATTTATCCGATCAGCC
>CAIOSU010000212.1 GCA_903861055.1 uncultured bacterium | reverse complement strand
GATTCAGACATCATACTTTTGTACGTTATGAGGGACCGTATTATGTGTACGTATTGCGGATGGTTCGGCTCCGCTCACCATGACACAATAAGAAATCAAAATCATACCAACCCCAATCCACCCACAAAGTAAAAGTCCCACCCCGGAAGCCAGGAAGGGACTTTCACTCAGTAATGGCATTAATCTTTATAGGCTTGGTAGCCTTGGCAATTGCTTACAATTTCTCAATAACAATAGCACTGGCTCCGCCGCCACCGTTGCAAATACCAGCAACGCCGTATTTGCCGCCTTTGTTGGTTAGCACCGAAATAAGGGTAGCCACTATGCGCGCGCCCGATACACCCACTGGATGACCCAAAGATACAGCACCGCCGTAAACATTTACTCTTTCAGGGTCTAAATTCATCAATTGGTTGTTGGCAATACAAACCACCGAGAAAGCCTCGTTTATTTCATAATAGTCAATATCTGCTTGGGTTAAACCAGCTTTGGTGATGGCTTTAGGTATTGCTTTTGATGGCGTAGTGGTAAATTGCTCCGGCTCTTGGCTAGCGTCGGCAAAGCTAACGATGCGAGCCAGTGGTTTCACCCCTAGCGCTTCCGCCTTCTCTTTGCTCATCAATACCACGGCAGCTGCACCGTCGTTAATTTTTGATGCGTTAGCAGCCGTTACGGTACCATCTTTGGTAAAGGCAGGTTTCAGGCTCGATAGTTTTGAAATATCCTTGCTATACTCCTCGTCTTTATCAACCAAAATTGGGTCACCCTTGCGCTGTGGCACAGGTACTGCTACCAATTCGTTGGCAAATGCATTTTCGGCATACGCTTGGTTTGCACGGCGATAAGATTCGGTTGCATACTCATCTTGCGCTTCGCGGCTGATGCCATAACGGGTAGCACATACCTCGGCAGCATTGCCCATCATGTATTTTTGGTAAGGGTCTTGCAGGGCATCGCGAACGATACCATCCAGCAACTCGCCGTTACCGTAGCGATAGCCACCTCGGGCATTTGGTATATAATAGGGTATGTTGCTCATGCTCTCCATACCGCCAGCAACAACTATATCGTTATCGCCTAGCATGATGGTTTGTGCAGCAATCATAATAGCTTTCATGCCTGAGGCACAAACTTTGTTAACGGTAGTACAAGGGGTTTCGGTTGATAAACCAGCCAATAGTGCAGCTTGTTTCGCTGGCGCTTGGCCCAAATTGGCACTTACTACGTTGCCCATATAAACGTCCTGCACTTGGTCAGGAGCGATACCAGCACGCTCAACGGCGGCTTTAATGGCAATTGAACCCAACTCGATAGCGGTTAATGCAGATAGTGAGCCATTGAATGCGCCAACTGGTGTGCGGGCTACGGAAACGATATATACTTCTTTCATTTTTTGTTATTTGTTACTCGTTATAGGTTGGTTTGTTACTGATAAATTGGTTTGGCGACTAAATGGTTCAAAGTTTTTGAATATGCTAGTTTTACAACAAACCAATCTATCAACCACTTATAAATAACGCATAGGATTAATCAACCAGCAACCAATCAACTAATCAACCAATTAATTAACTTTAGGCCTTAACGGCACGACAAATATCTGATAATTGAAGCATTTTTTCACATTTTTAGTCAACAGGCACCAAGAGATTATTAAATATCTCTTCGTACTGCTCGTAGCGGTGGGCATGACCGCGATGTTTCCGCGCTATGGCAAATTTCGGTATTCGTTCGAAATTGGCCGCCCTTGGAAATATGAAACCCTCATTGCCCCATTCGATTTTGGTATCCTAAAATCGAATGATGTTTTAGAAACCGAGCGTTCGAATGTACAGGACAATTTCATTCCTTATTACCGTTTAGATAGCGTTGCCGAAAACGATGCAAAAAAAGCCTTTACTATTGCCTTGGCAGCTCGCCTGAAAAACCAACGTGAACTGGATATTCCCAAACCCGAACAGATAAGAGACTCGGCCAAAACACTAGCACTGGGCATGGGCATTATTAACGGTATATATGGTAAGGGCGTTATTAATACCACCAAAGAGCACCATGAAAAAGGCATAACCGACATTTTTGTACTCTACGAACCAGCCCAAGCTGAACGAAAAAGAGTTGACCAATTCTATACCCTGCAAACAGCCTTTGCTGAGATACAGGAGGAGGTTACCGCCTCGAAAACAAAATATGCCGAAGTGCTCTTACCCATGCTACAAGAAGCACTGAAGTATAACATAACCTTTGACGAAACTACCACCAAACGGCTGCGGCAAAACGCATTGGAGACCATATCGCTAAACCAGGGAGGTGTGGTAGAAGGTGAAAAAATCATTTCGGAGGGCGAAATAGTGACCCAGGATAACTATCAAGTACTGGTTAGTTTAAAACAAGCCGAATCAACGCGCACGCTTACCCAAGATAAGCGCACCATGATTACGTTAGGCAATTTCTTGCTAACGCTCATTGTGTTATCAGTGTTTATGATTTCTATGAGGTCGTTTGCACCCGAAGTGTTCAAAAGCAATCAAAAACTAATGTTTACGCTACTTCTAATGCTTCTTATGGTAGCCTTGGTAAGCACACTCGTGAAAACCCAATTGAACATACTCTATGCCATCCCTTTTTGCACAGTACCTATTATACTGCGCACGTTTTTTGGGTCGCGTGTAGCCATGTACGCACACGCTTGTTTGGTGCTGTTGTGTGGCTTTATTGTGCCGCTGGGCATTGAGTACACGTTCATGCAGTTTATGGCCGGTATGATAGCAATATTCACTACCATAAAGGCTTATTATTGGTCACAGTTTTTTACCAGCAATGCCTATATTCTCATTATATATCTGCTTTCTTATTTAGCCACCTCGTTAATTCAAAATGGCAGCATTGAAGAAATTGAACTAGGCAATGCGAGCATGCTAGGGCTCAATGTGTTACTCACGCTAATGGCCTATCCGTTGATACCCGTATTCGAAAAAATATTCGGCTTTGTATCAGAAATTACTTTGCTTGAATTGTCTGACATTAACAAGCCATTGTTGAAGCAACTCTCTTTAAAGGCTCCTGGTACATTCAACCATTCCCTGTCGGTGGCTAATATTGCCGAAGCCGCCGCTAATGAAATTGGAGCTAATGCCATGCTAGTAAAAGTAGGTGCGCTATACCACGACATTGGTAAAATGGACCACCCCGAATACTTTATCGAAAACCAGCATGCCGACATTAACCCACATGACGACTTACCTTACGAGGAAAGCGCTCAGATAATTATAAGCCACGTGAAAAAAGGAGTGGAATATGCTAAAAAGGAAAATTTACCAGATATTCTAGTCGATTTTATCCGGACACACCACGGAACCACTAGGGTTGAATATTTCTGGCAAAACTATATCAAAAACTATCCAGAACAGGAGAACAAGGAAGAACATTTCCGCTATCCTGGTCCGCTACCATATAGTAAAGAAACTGCTATACTGATGATGGCCGACAGTTGCGAGGCAGCCAGCCGTAGCCTAAAAAACCCCACCAACAACGATATTGAACAGCTGGTAGAGCGCTTGATAAACAACAAGATTGACCAAAACCAGTTTGCGAACGCCGATATTACCTTTAAAGAAATAAACCAAGTAAAAAAGGTGATTAAAAAGATGCTGAATAGCATGTACCATGTTCGTATAGCATACCCAACCAGCAAGTAGCATCTTCGGATATCTGACTTTTATAGGAATTTATTGGTTGCGTATTCTGGAAAATCCAAGTGCCTCGTTGCAGCTAAATTAACTGAACAATTTTAGGGAAATGTTTGCTGTATCGCGCCATTTATTGGTTCGATAAACACAATTATTTAACTTCGTTTGTACTAAAGTTATTCAAAAGTACTCTCCATGCTAAAAAGGGCCTTATTGCTGCAGCTAATGCTGTTTGCGGGTGTTATTGGTTTAATAGCCCAACCCAAGCCAGATAATTACAAAACACTTCAGTCTACGGGAGAAATCCCGAAGGATATGATTATCAAATCCTCAAAGAAATATGAGATAGAAAAGAGTACCATCGACAAATCGGAAACAAAGAAAAACCGCAAAAGCATTGAAAGCTTTTACCTGTCGACCAACTTTGAAATTGACAAGCTGCTGCTGAGCGGCATGGTGAGTTTCAACGACCCCATTACTGCATACTTAAACAAAATAGTTGATTTGCTTTTAAAGGATGAACCCGCCTTGCGCAGCCAAGTAAGGGTTTATACTATGAAAAGCACCGTGATGAATGCCTTTGCCAATAACCAGGGTATTATAGTGGTAAATATTGGGTTGCTGGCACGGGTAAAAAGCGAGGCCGAATTGGCTTTTGTTTTGGCACACGAAATAACCCACGTAGAAGAAAAACACGCCTTGAACAAGTACCTGAAGGTTCAAACCATTGAAATGGACAAAAACGTGTACAAAGGCCTCTCGCTAGATGATAAATTGGCCAACGTAAACCACTACTCAAGAGAGCTGGAGACCGAAGCCGATGAAAGAGGCTTGCAACGCTATTTGAAAGCCGGATACAGTATTGATGCCATTGATGCCTCCTTTACCTCATTATCCTATTCGCATACTCCCTTTATTGATTACAGTTTTGATTATAAATGGCTAGAGAGCCCAACGTTTTCGTTCCCAGAAGAGTTTTGGCGCGAAAAAATTGCGACCGTTAAGCTGCAAGAAGACGATGATACCACCAGCACCCACCCTAGTTTACAGCAGCGCAAAGCACACATATTGAGCAAGGTGGATAGCCTTAGCAATGAGGGTAAAAAATTAAATCTAGTATCGGAAGCAGAGTTTAACAGTGTACTCGAGTTTTCGCAATTTGAAGTATGTAGGTTGCACCTTACTCGCCAACGGTATGATATGGCCATATACGAGGCACAAGCCTTGCTTAAAAGATATCCTAACAATGCATATCTGCAAAAAGTAACCCTAAAAGCGCTCGCTGCAAAGGCATACATATACTTTGATGGTATTTACATTAGTGAATGGGAAGACTACATAAACGATGACGTTCAAGGCAATGTGCAGCGCTGTTATCATTTCAACTTATCATTGGCTACCGACAAAGAATATATGGCATCAGTAGCTACCCGCTATGCTTGGAAGTTGAAACAAGACAACCCCAATGACAAAGAGATAGAAACCTTGTCTGATAGTTTGATGCACTTGTTGTTTTACAAAATGGAGGTCGATCCTAAGTTTTTCTCCCTTACGGCCCGCAGCCAAACCGAAGTTGACTCTATTGCTTTGATTTACGATAAGGCTAAAAATCCGGATAAGTACAAAGGACTGGCTAATATCTCGGTTGATACTGTAACGTTAGATTCAAGCAGATTGGCTATTCGCTCACGGTCATTAAATGTTGTTGCCGACAAAGCGAATAATAACAAACCTATTTTGGCGTCCGCTAATAAGGAAAGCACAAGCACTGCCGGTGCTGTAATTGATGAAACTGAAGAGCCGGAAGATACCTTTTATGTAACGACTGTAGCCGAAGCTAAAAAGCTGAAGATAAAAATGACTGGCTATGAAAAGTACATGCTCAAAAACAGAGAAAAGTATGATATAGTTGGCGTGAAACGAGATGGTACATTTGTGTATACCGAAACAGATAACACAGCAAGAGCCGACTCAGACGATGATGGTTCTTGGCGCCAAGGGTCGGCAAAAAAGGCATTGACCGATGCGCGCAACGATACTTTGGATAATGGAGACAGCCGCGTGGCCGTAGATTCGTTAACAACCGATTCGGCCATAGTTGAAGAAGTGCCATACATCCACGATTTTGAAAAACCTTTGGACGCAGGGTTTCACAAATACGCATTTGTTGATTTCGCCGATAACCCAGCATTCATGAAGCAAGCCGAAAAATATTTTAAGCTGGCCAAAGCTGATGAAGACCACATTGTAACCAAAAGCGAAAGAAAGAAAAAAGAAAGGGAAGAAGAGCTGAACAACAAGAGGGGCTATGCAATGGATATAAAAAAGGTAGTGATTGTAAACCCGAGATATAGCAAGATAAATGTAAAAAACCCGGACAAGCAAACCTACCTGACATCTGAAAAGAACCAAACCCGGTTTAGCACTATACTGAAAAAGAGTGCTGCTGCTAGCGGCATCCAATATCAGGTAATAGATAACAAAGAGCTTTTAAACAAAGAAGTTGAAACCTTTAATGATATTGCTTTCCTAAATGAATGGCTTGACGAACGGATAGAACTTGGCACTACGGTGCCGATTACAACCATTGAGCTATCGGAGCGCGAGGCGTTGGCAAAAAAATATGGTACCCGATATTTTATGTGGACCGGCAACTTAAGCGTAATTGAACCTGACTATAGCCGCGGCTACAAAATAGCAATGGCTATCGGCCTTTGGCCTACCCTTCCGTTTATGCTTCCTTCGATCATAAGGGGTGGCAAATTTCAAATATACTACTACATAGTGTACGACATTATCAGCAATGAAATGGTACTATCTGATGT
>CAIOSU010000211.1 GCA_903861055.1 uncultured bacterium | reverse complement strand
TTGCGCTATGCACCGATCGCGGCCCTGAGCGCGGTGATCGTGCCTGAAATCGTGATGAAGCACGGCGTGTTCATCAGCGATTGGCGAGATGCCCGCATCTATGCCGCCGCGGTGGGCGCGGCTTTTTACTTCTGGCGACGCGGACAGGGGCAAGCGGTGCTGGGCACCATCGTGGTGGGCATGGCGGTGTATTTGCCCCTGCACATGGGTTTGGGCTGGTGACTTACGCTGATCAGTCAACCAAAGCAGATAGCTCTATCAAGAATTTTCTAATATTTTCTTTGATGGATTTTTCATTCGCAATTCTCAGACGTTCAACACCTGACCAAGCCTCAGAAAATGATGCAGAACCTGTTGCAGTGATAGGTATATTTTTCTGAAATCCTTCACCCTCAACTTTGTAATTTACGGTTGATGTGACATCAAAGCTTAACCCAATGAGTGGTTTATCCAGCTTTTGTAAATCTGCATCGACAAAATATTTGGCCTTTCTACCCTCTGCCCCATACCCAACAACAGAGATTGATTGACTCAATGCTGATTTAAAGCCTGCGTTATCAACTTCAGATGTCCAAATAGGATTGGTTTCTTTACCGCCAGTCACAGAGCGAACTGCCAATGCACTTTTCAGCTTCTGATTTGATTGAGTGCCAATATCATTGTGATTCAATGACATGGCACTGTGTGATGCGTTAGAAGCACACCCTTGAATCGAAAGTGACATTGCTGCAATTAATGTCAGCGATATCAGCGAAGCTGAAGTTTTCATTATATTTTTTTAGTGGCTTAATTTGAATTTGCAGGGCATGGAGGTGATAAAACCACGGTCATCGTTGGCGGATAGTCGAATCCTGCACCACTGCTTGCATCTACGGCGTAGCCTATGATGCCCCCAGCCAGAATATTGCCCCACACACCTCCGTTGCTTTTGGATTGAAATGCGCCGTTTCCAACAGCATTTTCCTTTTTGCATGTGACCGACAAATCTCCATATGCCTTTTGAATCATGACAGAACCCGGGGTTTGCAGGAACCAAGTTCCTTTGTCATTCATTAAGGTACACGTAGCATTGGTCACTACAACACCTTCACAAACACTGGTGATTGAAATCGGTTGATTTTTGCTTCCAGTAATAGAAGCGCATCCAACCATGAATACCAATACAGTGGAAATTAAAAGCTTAGCAAGAATTCGCATTATTTGAAACCTTGAATTTATGAATTAAGTTTTGACTCAAAACCCAAAGGAGGCGCCTAATGTGTATCCTGAAAGCGAGACAGCGTTTTTGGTAGGGTAGTAAGTCATGTAATCTGCGGTCAATTTAACATCTTTGGTGATGCCAAATTTCACACCTACGCCATATGACAAACCTGATCCACTGGATGTAGCAGTTGAATTACCGACTGCTTTTGTAGAAATTCCTGCGAAGCCGAATCTTCCAAATAATTCAATATTGTCTGATGGGTTGATATAGCCTTTGGCATAGAGTCCATAGATGGTAGGTATGCTGAGTTTGACAGATGTTCCGCTTACCAATTTGGTGTCTGAACCAGCGCCAATTGCTAGCAATCCTTCATATCCAAAGTTGTTTCCTTCGTTTTTGCCAACAGTAACGCGAACAGCTGAAGGAGAAAAAGAATTTGCGTCTTCTTTGTAGGTCAAGCCTGTGTAACCTACATCTACAAAAAAAGAAGACTCACTTTTTGTTTCTGCAAACGCAGAAGTACTTGCCAAAATCAAAGCGAAAAGAACTTGCTTTTTTGAGATTTTCATGATTTGTCCTGTTTGTTAATTGATTAATCAGACATGTTTTATCATGAATTACAGAATATGCAAGTGAATTTAAAGGCATTCAAAGCCTTTTCATCGCTGCTTGTTTTTTCATAATTCAGCATTTTCGGCCGATCAACTTTAAACACCGGAATATGCGCAGTGTTTAATGATTTTTGTCATGCATATGTTTTCTCTGCTGCTTCAAATCTCGTCCCCTAGAATCTGCCAAAAACACACCTCGGAGACAAAACTATGCACATCCATCGCTTCGCAGACCTCTGTGCCCAAGGCTCCGCCAAAGGCAAACGCGTGTTCATCCGCGCCGACTTGAACGTCCCGTTCAATGACCACGGTGGCATCAGCGAGGACACCCGCATCCGCGCCTCCGTGCCCTGCATCGAAATGGCCTTGGCTGCAGGTGCCGCGGTCATGGTGACCAGCCA
>CAIOSU010000210.1 GCA_903861055.1 uncultured bacterium | reverse complement strand
GTTGATGGCAAAAGTAATTTACTCAAACCAATTGCCATGGCAACACTTTTGAATATACCATGTTACGTAATGTTTGACGCTGATACTGATACTAATCCTGCTAAAGAAGATTGGATTAAACTTCATAAAAAAGAAAATGGTCAAATTCTTAAGTCATTAAATTATGAAGATAGTGATTGGCCTACAGAGCACCTTGTCAAATCTAATTTAACGATGTGGAAAACCAATCTTACTAAAGAACTAGAATTGGAATTTGGTGATAGTTACAAGCCTCATCTTGATAAAGCTTGTGCGCACTATGGGCATGCCAAATCATTAAATAAAAATCCATTAGTTATCGCTAAAGCTCTTGAATTGGCGTGGATCGCTGGTGTAAAGTCTGTATTATTACAAAATCTTGTTAATAGCATTATCAATTTTGCTAAAATCCAATTTCCAAATAATACCCATATAGAGACTTCTGCAGTGGATGATAATACCGCTGCTTACGGTTACGTAAGTCACTAGAACCTTATGCTGCCTTTATCTCGCGCAAGCATTTGCTTGTGTGTACCATGCAGCAAGCATCCGCTTGCATTTTCCGCCATGAGCGGAAACGGTGTGGGCGCTGCACTCTAATTTCGCAAAAGCAGTTAAGCAGTCCTATAGGCTTCAATGCTCGGCCCAGCAGCCCACGCGCGCACCCTTCGACAGAGCCTGTCCTGAGCTTTTGTCGAAGGGCTCAGGATGACACGCCAAAAAAAGTAATTGAGCTGACAACCCCCCACACCCCTATCTCGCGCAAGCATTTGCTTGTGCGCACCATGCAGCAAGCATCCGCTTGCATTTTCCGCCATTAGCGGAAACGGTGTGGGCGGTAAACTCTAATTTCGCAAAAGCAGTTAAGCAGTCCTATAGGCTTCAATGCTCGACCCAGCAGCCAACGCGCGCACCCTTCGACAGGCTCAGGATGACATGCCCTTCGATCTCGTTTGAAACGAGACTCAGGATGACACGCCTGTTAAAAGACCTTTGCCCAGCGCAACAATAATCGTCAGACCACTTCTAAAACCCATAAAATCATCAAAAAAAAAGGGAAAGCTACGCCCAGCCGAGGGGTAAACCCAAGCCAGCCGCACAGGAAAAGGCCGCTATGGCCGAAAATTGGTCGTAAAGTGCAGTGCTCCCCTTTCGCAATTATGGTTATTGGTTAATTGGTTTATCAGTTGATGCTCGCCTCGCCTCGGGCGAGGGTTGATGCTTGCCTCGCCTCGGGCGAGGGTTATCTGAGATTTCTCATTTCTTATCTCTCATTTCCCAACTATCTCTAATTTACCTCCCGATTCAAGACTTTGCAAATTTGCGCCTAACCGTTTGTATAAAAAAAGGAGCCGCAAGGGTTTTGTCGTGTGCAATCCATTGATAAACAAGAACTTTCATTTTTATATTTTTTTAAGCAGTTGCAACTGAATGGTCTGGAGCAAAAGGTATATTAATATAACAACAATTCGTTTTATTTATTGGCGCTCTCTGCTGCCAACCCGCGCCATTACTATAAAAAGTACACGACAAAACCCCATTGAGACCCGTTATTCACTTGGAGAGTGTTAAGAAATTGTACCATAGTGCCAAGAGCATTGCCAGTGCTCAATTAAGGATGTTCAATTTTGCATTATTGTTGGCTAAATACCCTACTTTTGCATTCATTAGTAAGAATGTGCTAAATAGAGTTGTATTTTCTGCAAAAGCCTTATATCTTTGCAGTCCGTTTAATTTTATCAATATCAGCAACGATGTACGCAATCGTAGAAATAGCAGGACAACAATTTAAAGTTCAAGGTGGGCAGAGCATTTTTGTTCACCGTTTGGAAGGCAATGTGGGTGACAAACTTGAGTTTGGCAACGTATTGCTTAAGGACGACAATGGCAGTATCGCTTTAGGTGCTCCGTTTTTGTCTGGTGCCAAAGTGGTAGCCACTATCGAAGAACATTTGAAAGGTGACAAAGTGATTATTTTCAAGAAGAAACGCCGCAAGGGTTACAAATTGAAAAAAGGCCACCGTCAGTACCTTACCAAAATAAAAGTTGACAACATTGCTTAATCACGGCTAACCGCCGCAATTATAAAAAAAACAAACAATGGCTCACAAGAAAGGCGCCGGTAGTTCGAATAACGGACGCGAATCGCATAGCAAACGCTTGGGCGTTAAAATTTATGGTGGTCAAGGTGCCATCGCTGGTAACATCATCATCCGCCAACGCGGTACCAAATTCCACCCTGGTGACGGTGTGGGTCTTGGTAAAGATCATACCATCTTCGCAATGGTTGACGGTGTTGTAACCTTTACCCGCAGGAAAAACGATAAGGTGTTCGTTCACGTACTACCTTTCGTTGACGAAACTGCAGCTCCTGCTGAAGTAGCAAAAACGGCTAAGAAAGCTGCCCCTAAGGCGCCGAAAGCAGAACCTGCTAAAGAAGAAGTGAAAGCTGAAGCCCCTGTAGTTGAAGAGGCTGCTGCCCCTGCAACTGAAGAAGCTGCCTCAGAAGCAACTGAAACTGAAGAAGCAGCTGGCGAATAATCGCTAACCGCTTATAACGATACTGAACCGCCTCGCTTTTGCGTGGCGGTTTTTGTTTTTGCCATAAGTTGATATTGCAACTAGCGATTAACTAGTGGGCACAATCGCATCATGCCGGGGCACAGCGCACCAATGCATAATAACTGATAAACACAGGTATTAAGTAAGCGAATAGAATAGTGCACTCGCTAGGCACACGAAGCCATGAAATAGGACTTAAAAGTAGGTGCTGTTTACAAAGGAATGTTGCCGTGCTTTCTGCGAGGCATGGTTTCTACCTTGTTTTCGAGCATTTTAAATGCGCGTATGAGCTTATGGCGGGTCTCTTCTGGGCGAATGACCTCATCTATAAAACCACGGGCCGCTGCACGGTATGGGTTGGCAAACTTTTCGGTGTAGTCGTCAACCTTTTCCTGCAATTTAGCTTCCGGGTTTTCGGCTGCGGCTATCTCGCTTTTGAAAATAATCTCCGCAGCGCCTTTAGCGCCCATTACGGCTATCTCGGCAGCTGGCCAAGCATAATTCATATCAGCGCCAATGTGCTTGCTGCTCATTACATCATAGGCACCACCATATGCTTTGCGCGTAATAACGGTAACCTTAGGCACTGTGGCTTCACTAAAGGCATATAATAACTTAGCGCCATTGGTAATAATGCCATGCCACTCTTGGTCGGTACCTGGCAAAAAGCCCGGCACATCAACCAATACCAAAAGCGGTATGTTAAAAGCATCGCAAAAACGTACAAAGCGCGCTCCCTTGCGAGATGAGTTGATATCCAACACGCCAGCTAAGTGAGCAGGTTGGTTGGCTACCAAGCCAATGCTACGACCACCAATGAGGGCAAAACCTACAATTATACTTTCGGCAAACTCTTTATGCACTTCCAAGAAGCTACCTTCATCAACGGTGCCCTCAATTATCTCGCGCATATCGTAAGGCTGCTGTGGATTGGCGGGTATAATGTTGGCCAAGTCGGGCCTCATTTCATTGCCCCCAGCTTCGTAAGCATATACTGGGGCATCGTCTTCACAGTTTTGTGGCATATAGCTCAACAACTGTTTCAGGTGATTGATGCACTCAATTTCGTTGGCACAGGCAAAATGGGTTACCCCGCTCTTGCTGGCATGGGTGTGGGCACCGCCCAACTCTTCAGAGGTAACTTCTTCGTGGGTAACGGTTTTTACTACATTGGGGCCAGTAACAAACATGTAACTGCTTTGCTCTACCATCAATATAAAATCGGTAATGGCCGGCGAATAAACCGCACCACCGGCGCAAGGACCCATAATGGCCGAAAGCTGAGGTATCACACCGCTTGCTTTTACATTACGCACAAAAATATCGGCATAACCACCCAACGATACCACCCCCTCTTGTATGCGGGCACCGCCACTATCGTTAAGGCCTATAAGCGGCGCACCGTTTTTAAGGGCGAGGTCCATTATCTTCACTATCTTCTCAGCATGGGTTTCTGATAGTGAGCCACCAAATACCGTAAAATCTTGAGAGAAAATATATACCAACCTACCATTTACGGTACCATAGCCAGTAACCACGCCATCGCCCAAAAACACTTGCTTTTGCATGTCGAAATCTTGGGCACGATGGGTTACCAGCATCCCGATTTCTTCAAAGCTACCCTCATCTAGCAAGAAATGAATGCGCTCACGGGCACTAAGTTTGCCTTTAGCATGCTGGGCATCAATGCGTTTTTGGCCGCCACCAAGCATTGCCTCTTGGCGTTTGGCTTCTAATTGTTCAATTGGGTTTTTCATAGGGTACTGGTGCTTTTCGGCAATTGCAAGTGGAGTATGCTATAACTCCCAAAAACCTTGCAAGCCATTTTTATGGTGTACCAAAATTAGTAAAAAAGTGGCTTACCCCCTGCCCCGCCAATCAGCAAATGCTATTTTATTGCTTTCATTAACATTCTTACCAAAAATGGGTCATGATTTTGGCGCGATTATTGAATCCGACAGCATTAAATCATAATTTGTAACCGCTTATTTCATTGCCTTATGTACAAACTTTACCCACTATTATTGTTGCTAGTATTAATTGCCAGTTGTGAAACCGATAAAAGTAATGAGACCTTGGAGGAACTGAAGGCCATAAGACAGGAAGTTGCTTCGCTTTCTGATTCTATATCGGTACTTAAAGACTCAATGCAGGTGCTAAAAACAGGCGATGTGAAGGATACGGTAGTAGTTGACACAACCATAAAAATTACTCAAACCAAGGTAATTCTTCCAGCCAAAGAAAAGCCCAAGCCAACTACAAAACCAGTTGTACCCAAACCAACCAACGAGACCATTTTGCATAAATATGTAAACGGTGCTGTTTCGGTGGAGATAACCCCATGGGTTAATGAGGAAAGAAATGTGATATTATATGACCTATATGGACAAGTAACCATTAGAATGGAGGAAGTACGGCATAGCTATACCATTAGGATTGACCTTGAATTTGCCCCAAACGGTTCGGTGAGTAAGGCTATAGTGCATACCAATCCGGGGGCTAGCATGTATTGGTACGAAAGCGAGATTACATTTGATACTACCAATGGGCCCACTGGCAAAATAGACCATCAATATCCTCAATCGTTGGATGATATAATGAACGAGAAATGGCAATACTGGGATAAAAAAACCAAAACCTGGAAAGTACAAGAAGTAATGGAATAAAAAAGTAAATGTGCTAAAAACAAGAAAGCCACACCGTTTCGGGTGTGGCTTCAATGAATTTGTTTGCTTTAAGTTATATGATGGTGGTTTAGGCCAACTTCACATTTACAGCATTCAATCCTTTGCGACCTTCTTGTAGTTCGAAAGTCACCTCGTCACCTTCGCGAACTTCGTCTTTCAAGCCGCTCAC
>CAIOSU010000209.1 GCA_903861055.1 uncultured bacterium | reverse complement strand
TACATGTGCCGCTCTCTGCGTTTTATAATGGTACCAATCATGTTTATGCCGAACACTACCCAAATAAGCGCAATGGCTATATCAATTGGCCACTCCAACTCGGCATACTCTTTTGATGTGGTTAAGCCTAAGGGCAGGGTTATGGCTGCCGAAACTATAATTAGCTGCCATCCCCAAAAATGTATCCAACTGAGTGCATCGCTAAACATGCGCGCCTTAAGCAAGCGCTGCAATGAGTAGTAAACACCCATAAAAATACCGTTGCCCACAAAGGCAAAAATAACCGCATTAGTATGCAGCGGCCTTAAACGCCCGAAGGTAGTATAAGGCAAATCAAAGTTGAGGGCAGGAATAAAGAGCTGGCATGCTATAAGCAGCCCCACCAACATGCCAACAACGCCCCAAATGGCTGTAGCAATAGCGAAGTACTTCACTATTTTGTTGTCGTAAGAAAAACGTTCAATTGCCATAAGAAAATGCTAGGAGTTAATAATAGTTACAAAGTTAATTTGGGGGTATTTCGTTAAACATGACTGAAATCAGGTGAGGAGTAGACTTTTGTTTGCTGTAGGCTATTTTAGGCGCTTTAGAGAGACTGACATCGCTACAAACGAAGCACACTGAACTTTACAATGCCCGTAGAACCTTCCTGTTTTTTTTACAGCTTCTTCTCTTCCGAGGCTTTTGAGCCTTTGCCTTTAGCAGGAGCATTGTTATCAAACAACATTCGTAGCTGTGGGGTACTGGTATCGTCAAACTGTCCGTTGCGCATACTTAGCATAAAAGCAACCAAAAAGGCCAATGCCAACAGCATGCTAAAAGCGATGAGAACTATAATAACCGACATAGCTTAAGATTTAATGGTGATGCCACGTTTACGGGCCATAATATTGGTTGCTAAGGTTACTGCTAGCACTACGCTAATACTACTAAGCGGCATAAGTATGGCAGCAATCAAGGGTGTCAGCAACCCCGCAACTGCTATACTAATACCGGTAACATTGTATGCCAATGATATGACCAAACAAGACCTTATAATGGTAATATTATCCTTACTGAACTGCAAAAACTGGGGCAGCTTGTTAATGTGCTGTGCATGAAGCATGCCATCGCTAGCAGGAAAAAACTGGTTTATGTTATCGGCTACCGCTATGCCCACCTCGCTTTGTTTCAGTGCTCCGGCATCGTTTAAGCCATCGCCCAGCATCAGTACATGATGACCTTGCTGCTGTATAATAGCCAAGTTGGCCATCTTATCAGCCGGCGATTGATTGAACAATAAGGTGCTGGTATTGCCCAATAAAGGCTTAAGCTTCTGCTCCTCAGCATCACTATCACCGCTTAACAAGGTAAGCTGGTATTGGCTGCTTAGCTCTTGCAATGTATGCTCAATACCTTCCCTATATCGGTTGCTGAATAAAAATGAACCAAAAAACTGCCCATTGATGGCTAAATATGACTTGGTACTGCCATTGGTTACTGGGTGCAGCACTTTAACCTGATAACGATGCAACAGATTGCGCGAACCGATAATGAATTCAACACCATTGGCCATTCCATAAACGCCCTCACCAGGGTATTCTTTAAATTCTTCTACCGCAGGCTGCTGCTTCGTACTATACTGCTTGGCTATCGCCCGGCTCAAGGGGTGTGCCGAGTTTTTTACAACTGCCCCTAGAGCTGCCGCATCAGCGTTTTCAATGGTTATGCCGTGATAAGAAACCTCGCTATCATCATTTACGGTAAGCGTGCCTGTTTTGTCAAGCACTATATTATCTACAGCGGCCATTTTTTCTATTACCGTGCCGTTTTTGAGATAGAGCCCCACTTTGGCCAAAAGGCGCAAGCTATTTCCGTATGTAAAAGGTGCAGTTAGTGCCAGGGCACAGGGGCAAGCTACTATAAGTATGGTGGCAAATACGTAAAGGGCGGTGTGCAAACCAGCCGCTACCCACCAAGCTACTAGAGAGAGCGTGGCGATACCCAACACTACAAAGGTAAAATTGCGGCTGATGCGGTCAATAAGTACACTAAAGCGTTCTTCGTCTTTTTTACGGAAAATGTCGCGGTTCCAAAGGCTAGTAAGGTGGCTATTGCTTACTGCTTTTTGCACTTGTACGGTTATTTCGCCACCAGTTTGTTTACCACCAGCATACAACAAATCGCCAATGCTGGCGCTCACGGGCATGGCCTCGCCCGTAACAAAGCCATAATCTACCATAGCATTACCCATCAAAAGCAAACTATCGGCGGGTATCAAATCTTGGTTTCTAATAAACAGAATGTCTCCTGGTACAACTTGCTCGATAGGCACATTTTCCTCACCAGTTCCGGTTTTTCGCTTCACAGCCAACGGAAAGAAGGATCGGTAATCCCTATCAAATGAAAGAAAATCGTAAGTGCGCTGTTGAAACCATTTGCCGATGAGCAAGAAAAATATCAAACCTGCCATCGAATCTAAATAGCCACTACCTAGTTGGCTTACTATTTCCCAAATGCTCCAGCTAAACAATGCCAAAATGCCAATGGCTATGGGCACATCAATATTTATTTGTCGATTGACAATTGCTTTCCAACCAGCCTTCAAATAATCGAATCCGCCAAAAAACAATACCGGTAAGGAAAGAATAATATTGAGCAACGAAAACAGCCTATTAGCAGATTCTTCAGGTGCATCCCAAAGCGATAGGTATTCTGGAAAGCTGAATAGCATGATGTTGCCAAAGCAAAACCCAGTAATGCCAATTTGCATTACCAATCGCCTATTTACGTTGTTAGCAGCCTTACTGCCCGATTGGTCAGCCTCGGTGCGGATATCTGGCGGATAACCCAACTTGTCAAGCAATTCTGCAATTTGCCTTAAGCTTACCTCTTGCGATTTATAAAGTAACGTGATTTTCTTAGCACCAAAATCGACTTGGCTAATGGTAATGGCCGGATTGATTTTGTACAATTGCTCCAATAACCAAATGCACGAACTGCAATGCATCTCCGGCAAATGGAAACTTACCCGAGCCTTTTCGGCATCTTGGTATTCCAGTATTTGTTGGGCAATTTCGGGTAAATCGAGGTGGCTGTAATCGCCTGTTCGGGCATTTACGCGGGTTGCCCCTGGCTTTTGGTCGATGCTGTAAAACTCGCAAAGCTCGTTCGACGATAGTATTTGATACACTGTTTCGCAACCCTGGCAGCAGAAGTACTTTTCTTGATATGCGAAGTTATGGTCGGGGCAATCATTGCCACAGTGCGCACAAACTGCAAGCCCACCAGCCAGTACCTTTTTTTCAAGCTTTCTTGCAACCACTATGCCCATATTGATGATATAATGGGACAAAGATGTCACAAACTAGTACCCTATATTATGACTAGGGTTTGAGGAAATATTGACTTTAGTCAGCTATACACACTTACTAGAACGCACTATCAAACACGTTTTTCTTTCTGCTTAGCTTTAGCTCTTGCAACACTTGCGATTTTACGTTGAGCTGTATGGCATACGTTTGGCGCTCGAGCGGGAACGGCACCCAGTTGAAACTCAAAACCCAACAATGCATATCGCGTATTACGTTCATGCTGGCATATACCAAGCTGTTTTTCGAAAAATCGTAAGCTGCGGCAACATCAACTTTCCACTTTCCGGTAATGGTTACATCGGCACCAAGGGTAATACTGTTGCTGCTTATAACCAATGTATCGGGGTTGTTGGTTGAGCCCCTGCGCATTCCAAAGTTGTAGTTGAAATTGAAACTCCAAGGCACATTAAAATCGTAGTAATTGGTATAGTTGGCCATTACAATATCGCGTTCTTGCTCCCTACCTTCTTTTACAGCGGGCGTGTCGCTGCTACCTTGCTTAGAGCGGAAACTGCTACCTATGGTAAAATTGAAGCTGCGCAATTGCACCAACCTGCGGTCTTCTTGCCACAAAAAGCGGTCAACCTTCACGTTTCGCCCATCGTAAACGTACGGGTCGAGAACAGTGTTGAAGTTGATATTGAGCTTGCCAAACAAGGTGGTATTCATGTTCATTGATAGCGGAGCCAATTTCAATGAGTCGGCTGCAAAGTTGTAGTTGGTATTTAAAGAGAAGTTATCAATTAGCTTTACTTTCTTCTCATTTTTGATGGTATCGTCTTTCGAGAAAATTTTCATCTCCAAGTTATTGGTCACGTTTATACCTAAGCTCATTTGCTCTCCAGCCGATGGCGCCCCAAATAATGACTGCACTGGTTCGTAAATGGAGTAGCGCTGCTTTTGCCCCTCTGCATTTATCTGCACGTCCTTGTAATAGCCCCAGCGAGGCTTACTGAAATCGGGTCGGTAGGTAAATGTCAAAGTGGGTGTCATCACGTGCCTTATTGCCTTCAACTTACTGCGCTTAAACTGCAACATACCAAATATTTTGGTAGTAATTGAGGTTTGAAAATTGAAATCACGGGCAGGCTTAAACTTATAAAAAGTATCGGCCACTACTTGGCCATAAACAGTATCAATGGTGGTAATGGTGCTATCGCCAATCAACTGTGTCGAAGTTATATATTGGGTGGTTGGGTCCCAGTTTTTCTCCACATTTTTAATGTACCAGGTTTCGTTGTAATTGAAACGTGGGTTTACGGTAAAATACTTCAATACCCTGAAATTGCTGCCCACAGGTATAGTATGCTTCATACCCGATTTCATATTCTCAAACGTACTTACCGTTAAGAAGTTAGAGTCTATGGCCTCAATTCGGTTGGCAATATTGGCGGTATAGCCAATAGTAATGGTTTCGTACCAAGCCTTTTTGGCAGCCGGTATTTTTCGCTGAAATGGGGCAATAGTAGTGAGGGCAAAGTTTATGTCGGGCAGGGTAAGGTTTACGGTTCGGTTCACTAAGTTTTGGTCGTGGCGAATATTGACACCAAAATTGTAGGGCTTACCTGCCCACGATTTGCTGTACGAAATGTTTGAGTTGAGCGTATTTCGCACCACTTGGCTCTGGTTGGTGTTATTGGTGTTCTTATCGTAGGTTGCTGTACCAAAATTGGCATTTGCCGAAAAACGACTGCCGGGACGCGCCTTACTATCTTGGTTGTGCGACCAAGTAACCCGAAAATCGTTTAGCACATTAAAGGATGGGGCCTCTACGTCGCCGGTGCGGTTTCTATTATAGGCAAGCAGTAAATTACCGTTGTATTTGTAACGCCTGGTATATCGCATGGTATTACCCAAACCCCAACTGCCATTGGTATAAATAGAGCCCGTGAGGGCCATATCAAAGTATTCGCTTACGTGAAAGTAATAGCCTCCATCCCTGAAAAAGAAACCCCGGTTTTGCTCGGCGCCATACTGCGGCAGAATGATGCCCGAGCGGCGTGTTTTTTGAATGGGGAATATGCCAAAAGGCGCAAATAGCGGTGTGGGAATGTCATGTATAACCAAATTGGCCGGGCCCGAAACAATAACCTTATCAGGTACTAGTTTCAGTTTTTTAGCACTGATGTAAAAATGCGGATGGTCTAAGTCACAGGTGGTGTATTTGCCGTTTCGGGCATACCACTCCTCATGTTCATTGCGTTTTATGGTATCGGCATGTATGTAGCCCTCTCCCTCTTGTGTGCGGGCCTCAATTACTTTTCCCTTCTTGGTTTTGAAATTATACATTATTGTTTTGGCAAAGTACTCGCTCTCTGCATCTTTAAACTTAGCCTTCTCCACCGGATTGCCCAACGAATCTTTCAATGACTCAGCAATCACCATATTGTTGGCCCAATCAAGCTGAATATAGTTTGCCTCTAGGGTTAAGTCCTTATATACCACAATGGCGTTACCATATAGGTGTACCTTTTCGTCCAATATGTCATAAATCAGGGAGTCGCTGGCGTTATACTGCACCGCAGCATCAAACGAATCGGCCGATACTTGATACATCATTTCATCAGGCGTAAGCGGCCTTAGGTCATCCACTAAATTTTTAGTGGTATCTTTCGGTATGCTATCGGTAGGCAATAACACCTTTATACTGTCCGTTGCTATTACCACGGTGCTGTCGCTAGTAGTTAGCTTGTTACCCTTTCTGGTAACATTGCTATTTTTAGGAATTGTATCAAAAGGCGTTACTACTACGAAGTCAGTGTTGTATTTAAAATAGGACAAAACAGGGTTTGCATGGGCATGAAAAGCTACCGCAAATACGAGCAATATCAACAAACCCAGCAATCTCGACAAAATTTTGCGTTATTTTTGTAGTATAGTTAAGTAATAATGGGCGCTAAAATACAAAAGCTAAACGATACCCTATTGAACGCTAAACGTATCATCATATTATTGTTGATTGCAGCAATGGTATCAATACCTACCGTCAACTTTTCGGTGCCAAAGGTAAACGAAGATTTTACTATTGAAACCGTAGTGATTGATGCGGGTCATGGTGGCCACGACCCTGGCACTATAGGCTACTCAAAAACCCATGAAAAGAATATTGCGCTGCAAGTTTCCTTGAAAGTTGGCGCATACATAAAAGAAAATTTTCCTAAAGTAAAGGTGCTTTACACCCGCGACAAAGACGTATTTATTGAATTACACGAACGCTCTAACATAGCCAATAAAAACAAAGCCGACCTTTTTATCTCCATCCACTGCAATGCGTTTACTTCAACATCGGCATATGGCACCGAGGTATTTGTGTTGGGATTGCATAAAGAGAAAGAAAACCTGGATGTAGCCATACGCGAAAACTCGGTTATATTGCAAGAAGACAACCACGAAAGCCATTACGATGGTTTCGATCCAAAATCGCCTGAGGCGTTGATATTGATGTCGATTCAAACCAGCGCCTTCCTTGACCAGAGCATTAGCTTAGCCCAAAAAATAGACAGCCAGTTTAAAAACAAAGTGAACCGCAGCAGCCGTGGTATCAAACAAGCTGGGTTTGTGGTGCTATACAAAAGCGCCATGCCTAGCGTATTAGTAGAGCTGGGCTTTATTAGCAACAAAAACGAAGAAACCTTTTTAACTACCGAAGAGGGCCAATCTTACATGGCATCGGCTATTTACCGCGCGTTCAAAGATTACAAAATAGAATACGAGAAAAATGGTCCATCTGGACTTACCAATACGCAAATGCCTTTGCCCGACAATACGCCCGAGCCACCTAAAACCATTGATAAGCCTACTCCTACCCCACCTAAAACCGACCCAAAACCAACAGATAAACCAGTTGCTGACACCCCCGTAGCGAACAAACCAGCAGACAAACCTGTAACTGCCCCGCCAGCAACGAACAAAGTGATTTTTAAAATCCAGTTTTTAGCTTCAGACAAAGAATTGCCCAAAACTGCACCCGAGCTAAAAAAAGTAAAAGACTGGGAAATGATAAAAGTGGATAAGCTGTATAAGTACCTAACTGGCTCAGCGGATAGCTACGATGGAGCCCTCAAGCTTCAAAAGGAAGTAAGGGTAAT
>CAIOSU010000208.1 GCA_903861055.1 uncultured bacterium | reverse complement strand
GCCAGGTGTATTGGTAAATACCGCTGATAACCGCATTGGCGTGAGCTTTGAAGATGGCGATGACCAATTTTTAATGTTTGGGCCCAACAAAAGTAAAGGTGGCCGATATTACTTATTGGCCAGCGACTGGCAAAACAATATAGGAAAGGTAAACTACGAAGGCAAAACCTACTTCTGTACACCAGAAAGCGGTAAAGCTTTCATTACCCTCGACCTAAAGAAACTGCACCAGTTGGATAAAGAACAACGCACGGCAAAGGGAAGGAAACTCTAGTTGATTTGAAAATTTGAAAATGTGCTAATTTGAAAATGGCATAACGTTTTTCATTTTCAAATTTTCAAATTGCCACATTTTCAAATTACTTGTATCCTGGCCTAATGCTCAACACCGGAATGTTACTTTCGGATATGATGGTTCGGGCGCTGCTGCCTACGGTAAACTCAGCTAGTTTGCTCTCTGCACTGGTCATTATTACCAACAAATCGGCGTTTACTCCTTGGGCATAATCGAGCACGCTGGCAGTAATATCCTCTTTACGGATAACCGTGGATAACACCTGTACACCGGCTTTTTTTATTTGTTCCGATACTTCCTCTAACTGGGCTTTCATTTTATCGCCACCAATGCGCCACTCGTCCCAACGGGTTGATACGGATATAACATGCACCGTGGCTCCAAACACTTTGGCAATTTTAATAACCGAGGCTACTTTGTCTTTGGTTTCTTTGGTAGTATCAAGCGGTAACACAATAGTCTTAAACTTAGCCTCTGCATTCGATTCGCGAACTGTAATTACCGGGCAATCAGCTACACGAATAATGCGGTAAGCATTACTGCCTAAGATGTACTTCTCTAGAGTATTGATGCCCGAGCTACCGTGGGTTCCCATCACTACTAGATCAATCCCCTCCTCCTCCAACACATCGGTAATCACCTTGTAAATCTTACCAATCTCGAGTCTTACACCAACTTTAATGCCCCATAAGTCCATGTTCTCGGTCTTAATCTGCATTAGCTTGTCGTTTACAGCCTTTTTGATGGTGTCTGTTAGGTTTATGGCATGATTAAGCGCCACATTCTCGGCATAGCTCTCCATAACGTGCAACAAAACAATTTCGGCATCAGAATGCTTGGCCATGGCGGCGGCATAATGGAGGGCACCTAAAGAGTGTTCAGAAAAATCGGTAGGAACAAGAATCTTCTTTAAATTAAATTTCAGCGCCATCGGATAGTTTTATTACTTTGCTGCAAAATTACAATAGAAGTATGCCTAAACCAATAGCTGCAAGCGAATTAGTGCTGAATAATGATGGAAGTGTATATCACCTCAATCTGCATCCCGAAAATATAGGCAATACCATTATAACCGTTGGCGACCCAGACCGCGTAGGCGAAGTAAGTAAACACTTTGACAGTGTGGATTTTAAGACTGCTAAGCGCGAGTTTGTAACCCATAGCGGCTACCTAGGCGGCAAGCGTATTTCGGTGATATCTACGGGCATTGGCACCGATAATATCGACATCGTATTTAACGAGCTTGATGCCTTGGTTAATATCGACTTAAAAAGACGCGAAATAAAGGACGAATTGACTAGCCTAAATATCATACGCATAGGCACCAGCGGCGGTTTGCAGCCCGAATTGGGAGTAGATAGCGTGGTGCTTACCGAGGAAGCTATCGGTTTAGATGGTTTGATGCCCTTTTACCATCGCGACGTTCAGCACTTGTCGCCATTGCTAGTGAGCCTTACTAGCCACCTAGGGTTGGATAACCTTTGCATGCCATACTCTTATAACGGCTCCCCTAGCCTATTGAGCTTATTTGGCAATGAGTTTGTAAAAGGCATCACCGTAACCTGTACAGGCTTTTATGGCCCGCAAGGCCGCATACTGCGGTTGCAGCCGGCCATAGAATACTTCACCGATAAGCTATCTTCGTTTAGATACAATGACCGCAAAGCCACCAACTTTGAAATGGAAACGAGCGGCATTTATGGCATGGGCGCCCTATTGGGTCACCATTGCCTTTCGGCGAGCCTCATAGTGGCCAACCGCGCTACAGGTGAATTTAGTGCCCACCACGAAGTGGCACTAGAAAAGTTGATAAAGCAGGTACTAGAAAAACTGGCTTAAGCGCCTTTAACCACCAACGAAGCCATAATATCTTTTGCCACAGGCTTCCATTCTTTTAGAAGCTTCATTGGGCAATTGAAACTAACGATAATCAATTCCTCCTCAGTAATAACAAAATACATTAGGTTATAGATTTGGGTATCGAGTGCCTTTGTCCTTATTTCAACATAGCCAAAATCTCCGCCATTTTGCCTTACCACCCCTTGGTCGAGTACTTTTGAGCCAGGTAGTGCATCCTTTAAAGTGGTAGCCATAATATCGGTAAACAACGATATGTTGATCTTGCTTTTGCTTGCATTTTCTTTAACCGAAAAGGCAAGGTTAATGCTCATTTCCACATTACTAAATACTACCTTGGGCTTATTGGCACTAGGGTATTTGTAGTCGATAACGGAAGAATCTAGTAGCTCAAAATTGGATGGCACCATTATTTCTATATTGCCGCCAAACAATGTTTTCTTTTCCAATTTACTTGGTGTTTCTTGCGCCCAACTGGGCATTGCAAAAGCAACCATAATCATCAGCATTAAAGCCCTTGTTGTCATTTTAATTACTATTGTACAGGTTATAAAAATGCAAACGGTTGTCTATTCCTAGTCTTTATAAAACTTTTCGCCCCTCTTCTCCATATCGTAAATAATTTGGGCAGGTTTGAAACGGTTGCTGGTTTTGGCGGCAAGACCTTCCATAATCTCAATGGTCTTTTTCAAGCCAATGGTATCCATATAGCGGAACGGACCACCACGGAACGGCGGGAAGCCCAAACCGAATATAGCACCCACATCGCCATCTAATGGATTGGCAATAATGCCCTCTTGCAAGCACAAAGCCGCTTCGTTAATAAATGCGAAAGCACAACGGTGCTGAATGGTTTGCGCATCCAACTGCTTACGATTGGCGCCTCCAAAGTAGTTGTATGCTTCGGGGTTTACTTTGCCTTTTATCTTCTTGCCCTTATCGTCGTATAGGTAGAAGCCTTTCTTGTTTTTACGACCGTGGAAACCAGCTTTGAACATCTCTTTAATCGGCGCGCCGCCCGTTACGGCACCGTCGCGTTTCAAGAACTCTTCAACCAACTCGCCACTCATCACGTGTGCGCCAACATCAATGCCTACCTCATCCAACAACGTAACTGGGCCCACCGGGAAACCGAACTTACGCATCTCATTGTCTATCTGGTTGGCATCGCCACCTTCGCTCAACATCAACAACCCTTCGTTAAAGAACGGAGTCAAAATACGGGTGGTATAGAAACCTGGACCATCTTGCACCACCACGCAGGTTTTGCCCTGCTTAATGCCTATTTCTAGGCACGTAGCGGTCACCCAATCAGCAGTGTGCGGTGTAACCACAATCTCCAATAATGGCATTTTTGGCACCGGCGAAAAATAGTGCATACCGATTACGTTCTCAGGCCTGCTGCTGGCCGCGGCTATCCAACCAATTGGCAATGCGGAGGTGTTGCTCGCAAAAATTGCATCGGGGCGAATCTCTTTCTCAACCTCTTGAATGATGCGTTTTTTTAAGTTCAAATCCTCAAATACCGCTTCAATTACCACATCCACATTCTTAAAATTATTGTAATCTAGTTGTGGGGTGATTTTGCTCATGAGGGCTTCGGCCTCCACTTGGCGCAACGATTTACGCTTCAGTTTTTTATCCAAACTGCTCCAAATAGTCTGCTTAGCCGAAGAAAGGGTTTCTTGTTTGATGTCCTTTAAAATTACATCGTAACCATTGTTAATGCTCACTTCGGTAATGCCCGCGCCCATAAAGCCCGCACCTAGCATGGCAATGGTATCAACAGGTTTCACCAAATCCTTCATGGGGTTCTTCTTCTTATCCGTCATGGCGAAGAACACGTTGATTAGTTGGCGGCTCTCGTTGGTCAATATAAGCTCTTCAAACTTCTTGGCCTCGGCATTTAAGCCAGCTTTCATGCCGCTGCTCATGCCAATCTGCACACAATCTATAATCTTGAATGGCGCTGGGTAATTGCCTTTGGTCATACCTTGCACCATTTTGCGAGCTTGGTTGAAAATGACAAACTTCAACGGACCTTCCAATATCTTGTTCAACAAGGTTTCTTTGCGGTTGCGCACCAACGGCTTCGCTACCAACTCCAAGGCAAACTCCTTAGCAGCTTTCAATAAAGCTTCTTTGTAAATAAGCCTATCCACCAAACCCATCTTTTTAGCAGGCACGGCAAAGATATTTTTGCCTGTAAGCATCATATCCAATGCCTTTTGTATGCCCACCAAACGTGGCAAGCGCTGGGTGCCGCCACCACCTGGCAGTAGGCCCAGCATTACTTCTGGCAAAGCCATTTTGGTGCTACGGTCGTCGGCAGCAATACGGGCGGTACAGGCCATAGCTATCTCTAGCCCCGCACCCAAGCACGAACCTTGTATGGCAGCTACTACGGGCTTTTTAGAGCTTTCAATTTGGCCCAATATCTCATGACCCTTGCGGGTAATTGGCTCAAAATCGCCGGGCTTGTTTACCTTCTTAAAGGCCTCGATATCGGCCCCAGCAATAAAGTCTTTCTTTTTGCTGATGAGCACAATAGCCTTTACCGAAGGGTCTTTATCCAGCTCCGAAAACACGCCATCGAACAGGGTGATTACGTCTGGCGATATTTTATTAATCTTCTCCCCTTTTTGGTCAAGCCACACTACGGCTACGCCTTCCGGGGTCTTTTCTATGGTTACAAAGTCTGCTCTTTGCATGGTGGTTTTAGTATCAAGTAGTGAGTATCAAGTATCAAGTAGGAATTTGAAAATTTGAAAGTGTGCCAATTTGAAAATGGTCTTTAATTATAATGCCATTTTCAAATTTTCAAATTGCCTCATTATCAAATTATCTAGTAACGCTCAATAATCATGGCATGCCCGTGCGCTCCTGCGGCGCAAGCAGCAAATAGGCCATAGCGGCCACCTTCCTTAATCAATCGGTTGGCGGTGTAGGCTAACATTCGCGAGCCAGTGGCACCAAACGGGTGACCAATAGCCAACGAACCGCCCCATTTATTGAACTTGTCCATATTGATTTGGCCAACGGCCTTGTCTCTGCCGAGTTTCTTTTGCGCAAACTCATCGCTCGCCAAGCATTTTACGTTCGCCAATATTTGGCCTGCAAACGCTTCGTGAAACTCGATTACGTCCATATCCGCCAGCGTCAATCCAGCTTTAGCCAATACCATGCTTACCGCATAGGTTGGGCCCAGCAATAGTTCTTCGTCCAAATCGCCAGCGCTGTAGGCATACTCGCGTATGTAGGCTTTAGGTTTAAGTCCAAGCTCTTTGGCTTTATCCTCACTCATTATCAACGATGCCGTGGCACCATCCGTAAGAAAAGACGCATTAGCAGCCGTGATGGTACCGTGCGGCTTACTGAAAGCAGGTTTTAGTTTGCTAATCTTATCATATTTGGTATCGCCGCGCACCCCATTGTCGCGGTCAACTACGTTAAACTTCGGTGGGAAACTCACTGAAAGCAATTCTTCTTTCAATAAGCCATTTTCGTGGGCTTGGTGGGCCATTTGGTGGCTACGCACCGCAAACTCATCCTGTTCTTCGCGGGTGACTCCATAGCGGGCAGCTAGTAGCTCACAATCCATTCCCATGGTGCGGCCAGTTGTATATTCGGCTACAGCAGGTGCTTCAGGCACAAAATCTTTAAAACCAAGGGTGGAAGCGAATTTCAAATATTCACCAATGCCTTTCAGCTTTTGGGCAGCCATCAGCTTTTTGCGCATTGGCTTATTGAACAGGATCGGCGCATCGCTGATGCAATCGGTACCGCCAGCAATAATCACTTCGGCCTGTCCAGCCAAAATCTGCTCCACCCCACTGGTAATGGCTTGGTTGGCACTAATGCAGGCTTGGGTAACGGTATGGCAAGCAACCTTGTTGGGCAGGCCAGCCGATAGCGCCGCTTCGCGAGCCACGTTGCCCGTCTTCACGTTGCTGATGGTAGTGCCCATTATCACGCGATCCACCTTATTTGGGTCTAGGCCCGTTTTGTCCATCAAGCCTTTAATGGCAAAGCTGCCGAGCTGATACGACATTAAATCGTTATAATCCGTATTGCTACGCAGAAACGGGGTACGCACCCCATCCACGTAAACGATGTTTTTGCTAAGCGCCATGTGTATTATCCTGTTCTTAAATTGAGAAGTGCCAAGTTAATAAATTTGGCTTGATGTACCAATGTACAGGTGTAACGATGATCGAATTAAAAGGTTTTCTCGTTTTATCACACAACAAAACGCCTGCACATCCCCCCACTTTAACATCTCTTCACACCACCCACCCTGCAACATTCAATTCCGAAATTCGTTATCTTTGATAACAATGCGGAACACCGGCTATATGAGAAACCTTTTACTCTTATTGTTTTTGGTAGGTAGCTTGGCTACTGCCCAAGCGCAAAGCAAGGGCTATGGCGACAACGATACCATCACTATGCCCGATGGCTTGGCCAAAAAGCCTATAAAAGACCGCCTGCATTTTGGCGTGAGCATGGGCAGCAGTGTTAGTTTTGGCAGTAACCAAGGGGCATCGATGGGGCACTTTATCGCTCCTACCCTTTCGTTTCAAGTAACGGATAAGTTTACCGTGTTTGGCGGCGTTGCGCTTCAATACAACAGCCTAAACAACCCATTCACGTACAACAGCCCCGAAAGCGGCAGCAGCATTATGCTGATGCGCCCACGCATGCAAACCAGCATGTTTGTAGGCGGCGAATATGCCGTAAACGAAAAACTGACCCTTACCGGTAGCTTATTTGCCAACACGGCTAGCCTAAATGTGCCTGGCCTAAACCCGCAAACTTATAACCTAAATAACTACGGCGTAAGCGGTGGCTTTTGGTACAAAATAAACGACAAGGCCTCTATTGGCGCGCAGGTGCAAATAAGCCGTGGCAACATGCCTTACAACCCATACCGCAACAACCCTGGCTTTGGTAATAACAACTTTGGCACCGGATTTGGTAGTGGAGTTGGTAACCCATTCGCTCCAATTGGAACTTGGTGATTATATTTGCCTTCGTTAAACAAACTATAAACATGAAAAACAGTATGCGCCTACTCAGCTTGATGCTGGTAGTATTGATTAGCCTTTCGGCAACTGCTCAAAAAAACAAATACAAAGACATGGAAGATGGCCTATATGCCGAAATGAAAACCAACAAAGGCATTATTTTATTGAAGTTGGAGTTTGAAGCTACCCCGCTTACGGTGGCAAACTTTGTTGGCCTTGCCGAAGGTGACATTAAAAACGATGCAAAGCCTTTAGGTACGCCGTTTTACGATGGTTTGATTTTCCATCGCGTGATACCAAACTTTATGATTCAAGGTGGCGACCCACTGGGCAGCGGCATGGGTGGCCCTGGTTATAAATTTAAAGACGAGATTGTAGATACCTTGAAGCACACCGGCCCAGGCATCCTTTCGATGGCCAATGCTGGTAAAGGCACCAATGGTAGCCAGTTCTTTATTACGCACGTGGCAACCCCTTGGTTGGATGGCAAACACACCGTGTTTGGTCATGTATTGGAAGGCCAAGATGTAGTAAATGCCATCGGCAACGGCGATAAAATCGAAACCCTTACCATCATTCGTGTAGGTAAAGACGCCAAGAAGTTTGATGCTGCTAAAACGTTTGAAGAATTGAAGAAATAGTGATTAGTGACTAGTGACTAGATGTTATAGAGACGGCTGCCATTGGGTAGCCGTTTTTGTTGTTGGCATTTTAGCGAGTCCAATTGTGTTTCCGGAAACGCAAATGCACAATACTGATGACCCCAACGGGGTCTGATAATTATAGAATAGGGCACCGCCCTATAACAAATTGTGGTCCCGGAAACGCATTACGTACGTCGGGCGGTGCCCGACGCTAGTAGTATGGTGCCCCTTTGGGACGGAATGATAAAACAGGATGAAAATCAAAACCATTACAGGAAATGCATTACGGCCGTCGGGCGGTGCCCGACGCTAGCAGTATGGTGCCCCTTTGGGGCGCCAGTATTCTGATTTTTTGTCTTGTATCTTGTGTCTTGTGTCTTCCGTTTTGTGTCTTGAGCCTAGTAAAGCAACTGCTCCTTAAACTCGGGCAATACCTGCTCAAATTTGGCGATGGTCTCTTCGAGGGTCATTTTGGTCATGCCGCCAGCTGCATTCATGTGGCCGCCGCCGTTGAAGTATTTTCGGCTAAATTGGTTTACATCAAACTGCCCAACCGACCTAAACGATAGTTTAATGGCCTCGGTACGGTCAACAATAAAGGCGGCAAAGTTGATGCCTTGTATTTTCAATGGGTAGTTTACAATGCCTTCCGTATCGCCGGAGCGCACCTGGAAACGCTGCAACTCTTCTTTATTTAGGCTTATCATGGCGGCCTTGTACTCTGGGTATATTTTCAGTTTTTCGGTAATGCTGTAGCCAAACAGGCGCAGGCGCATTTCGTTGAAACTATTGAATACGTCACGGTATATCTTGTTGTGGTCAATGCCCGCATCCATCAAGTGCGCAACTATGCGATGCACCCGCGCACTGGTATTGGGGTATTGAAATCCGCCCGTATCGGTAAGGATGCCTACATAAAGGCAAGTAGCAATATCGGTGGTTACTTTATTGGCAGCGCCTAGTTGCTCCAAAAACTCATACACCAACTCGGCAGTACTACTGGCCTCCACCAAGTGCAGCACATAGTGGGCAAAATCATCCGGAAACAAATGGTGATCAATCAACACTTTTGGGCAAGGGTTGGCAGCCACATGGGTGCCTACATCGCCTATACGGTTTAGGGCATTATAGTCCAGACAAAAAATCAACTCCGCCTCCCCTATCAATCGCTGCGATTCGGTTACTTGGTACGGATAGATATAAACCTTCTGGTCGCCGGGCATCCATTTCAAAAAATCAGGGTAGTTGCTCGGTACTATTACACTTACCTTATGCCCAAGGGGTAGCAGATAGTTGTATAGCGCCAACGACGAACCCATGGCATCGCCATCGGGGTTGGTGTGCGAGGTAATAACTATACGGCGGGGTTGCGATAAAAACTCCTTCAGCTCTTCTAAGTGGGACATTAACGGCATAGGGCGAAACTGCTAAATTTTCGTTACGCCGCAAAACTTTTGCCTCTGCATTGTAGTTTATGTTTGCGGAATGGCTATTTTTGCGGCTCAATATAAAACATTTCATACTGTTATGGCTGGAAAATACACCTTTACCATGATTAAACCTGATGCGGTTGCTAACAACTACATCGGCCCAATTTTGGCGAAAATCAACGAAGCTGGTTTCCGCATCGTTGCCCTTAAATACACCCAACTAACCAAAGAGTCGGCTGGCAAATTTTACGAAGTGCACAAAGAGCGCGGCTTTTATGGCGAGTTGGTTGACTTTATGTCTTCTGGCCCTATCGTTGCGGCAATTTTGGAGAAAGATAACGCTATGGAAGATTTCCGTAAACTTATCGGTGCTACCGACCCAGCTAAAGCTGAAGCGGGCACTATCCGCAACTTGTTTGCCAAAAGCATCGAAGCTAACGCGGTTCACGGTTCTGATTCTGACGAGAATGCTGCTATCGAAGGCAACTTCTTCTTCAGCCAATTGGAGCGTCCTTAATTTAGGAACTGTTTCACTGAAATATTCGAAAGGCCCTAAGCGTATGCTTTGGGCCTTTTTTGTTGTGGGTTGTGGGTTTTATTAATGTCGCACCCTAGTTGTCGTGTCATGGTGAGCGGAGCCGAACCATCCG
>CAIOSU010000207.1 GCA_903861055.1 uncultured bacterium | reverse complement strand
GTACTGGTTAAACTGATAGTGGGTTTTCACTCCACAATACCACATCACCATCTTTACCTGGCTCAATAGTACCCAAAGTAGCATCCAAATGAAGCATTTTGGCTGGGTTCAGGGTTACCATTTTCCAAGCTTCCTCTTCGGTCATGCCGCCATATTTCACACCCTTGGCAGCCTCTTGATTCAGGCGGCGGCCCATTTCAGCATCATCGCTATTGATGGCAGTAACTACGCCTACCAAACTTAGTAAAGCGGCATTGTAAGGGATGGCATCTTGTACTTCCATTTTATAGGCCCACCAATCGGCAAAAGTGCTCGCAAACGCGCCATGTTTCAACATTTTGTCGGCCACTTTATACCCTTCTAATATGTGAGTAAAGGTATTAATGCGGAATCCAAACTGCTCGGCCACCTTCATGAGCATGTTTATTTCGCTTTGTACATAGCTGTGGCAAGATATAAAGCGCTCGCTGTTTAATATTTCCAGCAAGGTTTCCATCTCCAAATCGCGGCGTGGCGGGGTGGCACCAACTTTTAATTTAGCAGATAGACCATTGTATGCTTTCCAAGCGGCTTCATATTCGCGGGCTTGCGTAAAATGGTCGATAAATACTTGCTCAACACCCATTCGGGTTTGCGGAAAACGGATAGTATTGTCTTCGCCCCAGTTGGCCTGTTTCACGTTTTCGCCAAGGGCAAACTTGATAAACTTGGGCATATTAGCAATCTTCATCTGCTCAGGTGTATAGCCCCAGCGTAGCTTTATTAATGCCGATTGACCGCCAATAGGGTTTGCCGAACCATGCAGCAATTGTGCAGAAGTTACCCCACCGCTCAATTGGCGGTAAATGTTGATATCTTCGGAGTTCACCACATCGGCAATACTTACTTCGGCACTGCTGGCCTCGGTCCATTCGTTTACTCCCGCCGAAATGGCAATATGCGAGTGCTCGTCGATAATTCCGTTGGTTAGGTGCTTGCCTTTGCCATCAATGACCTTATCAACCCCAGCGGTAGTAAGGTTGCTGCCCACTTGGGCTATTTTGCCGCCCTTAATTAGCACATCGGTGTTTTTTAAGATGCTTTTGCTGGTATTGGTCCATACGGTTACGTTTTGCACCAAAATGGTTTGTTGTTTGGGCAACGCTGGCGAGCCAAATGCCAAGAAGGGATAAATAATATCCTCTTGCGAAAACAACATCACTTTTAAGCTATCTTTCTCGGCAGGTTTGCTCGTGTCAGGTATGGCAGCGGTATATTCTACTGCCCAGTTGGTCCATATGCCACCGGGCAACTCTGCTTTGCCGCTCCATTTTTGGCCTTCCATTAATCCGCTCAAGCGGGTTACCAGAGTGCTATCATTGGTGAGGCTATACGTAAGGGTAACCAACTGATCCTTTTTAACAAATCCCACCTTGGTTTTCGCAGTATCGGCCTCATTGGTTTTAATGATGAATTTTGGTGCAGTGGGTTCTCCTTTTACTTCAAGTATATAAGTTTGGGCACCCACGGTAAGTTTGTACTTGCCATTAATGCTCTCAGGCTTTTTGGGGTTGATAGTGTATTTATTGCCCTGTACCCAGTTCTCAAGTATCTGGGTTTCTTTGCCGAATATGGGTCCGTCGGTTACCAAAAAGTTTGCCCATTTGCCTTTCTCCAAGCTACCGGCTACATCGGTTACGCCCAACAGTTGGGCTGGGGTGGTGGTAAGTGCTTTCAACGCATCGGCTTCGGTAAGGCCATGCTCTATGGCGTTATATATCAGTTCCAAAAATTTGCCTTGGTCTTCCAATCCATTGGCCGTAAATACAAACGGAATGCCCTCTTTTTGCAAGAAATAGGGGTTAGCTGGGGCTAATTCCCAATGTTTCATTTCTGCAAAACTAACATTAAGAGCATCAAAGGGGTCCTCAACATCAAATGGTTTTGGAAAATCGACCGGAACAATAACGGTGGCATTGGTAGCCTTTAACTCTTTCAAGCGCTGGTACTCGGTGCCATTACCCAGCAGGATATATTGCACCCCAAAGGCATCGCCCAGCAAATCGGCACGCAGGTTGTTTAAAATACCTTGGGCATCCATTATTTGCGGCAGTTGCTGTAGTTTGTTCCAAGCCTCCAACGAAATATTGTATTCTTTAGGATTTTTTTGGCTAGCATACCATTTAGCATCTAAATAAGTCTGCTTCAATAAGGCAATTACACCCATCAATGAGCCGGGATAGTCTTGGGTTGAGGTGCCCTTGTCAAACGAATAATGCGCCGATGCTTGGCTTTTGATAATTACTTCGTTGTCTTTGCTGCTAGCAGTAGATACTAAAGTGCCTGAACCACGGGCAATGCCATCATTTTGGTGGGTAAGCAGCATGCCAAACCCAATATCGCGAAGGCTTTTTGCGGCCTTGCCGTCTACATGGAACAAATCAATAGCGCTCGTTTCGGGCTTTATGGCTTGGTTCCAACCGTAAGCACCTTTTTTGTTGGTTTCCAGTTGTGGACCGCGACCATGATCATTGCCAGGTTTTACGGGCGAAATGCCATATTCGCTTTGTAAATCGATAAATGAAGGGTAAATATGGTGCCCAGCGAGGTCGTAAGTAACCACGCCCTTTGGCAAGGTTACGGTTTTACCCGCTTGCTCAATCTTACCATCGCGTACTAGTAGGGTAGCATCTTCAATTACGGTTTTGTAATCAACGTGAAGAGTTACCCCAGTAAGGGCATATAGGCCTGGCCGCTCGTCTTGTACCCCGTTGGTGTGAAACGTGGTTTGGGCCGATAGCGAAACGATTGAGATAAGACCAACAGACAAAATAAGCAATAAACTTCTCATATTTCTACGTAACTTAGACTAACGAAAATAACACAAATTTTATCACAGCCCTACTTTTGGGAAAGTTACCAGTGCACAATGGCATTAGCATACACGATAAAAGGCAACGGGTCGGCAGTGCTGTGGCTCCATGGTTTAGCCTTGGACGGCACCATGTGGGATGAATTTACCCACAATTTCGCTAGTAAATACAAGCACCTATGTATTGATATGCCAGGCTTTGGAAAGAGTGCAACAATACCGGCGCCCAATAACCTGGAGGATATAGCGCGCAGCATAAAGGCCTTGTTGGATGAGTTGGGTGTGGCGCAGGTAAGCGTTGTAGGACACTCTATGGGCGGTTATGTAGCCTTGGCATTAATGGAGCTTTACCCAGGTTTGGTTACTCGGTTGTGTATGTTCCACTCACACCCTTTTGCTGATGATGTGCCCAAAAAGGCCGACCGTAAAAAATTGATAGCCTTTATCGAAAAAAACGGCACAGCGGCATGGATGAAAGATTTTTACATGGGCCTCTTTGCCGAAGAAAATCGTGGTAAATTATCGGGAACTATTAAACTTTTGTTTGATCAAGGCATCCAGATTGACCAAAATAACGTCATTAACACAATAAGAGCTTTAATGAACCGCAGCGATAGGGCAGCAGTGCTGGAACAATTTAAAGGGCCAGTTTTATTCATTGTCGGAAATGAAGATGCTGCCATATCATCAAAAAACAGTTTGGCGCAGTTGGACATTCCAGATATTTCGTTTGCGGAAATGCTTGATGGTGTGGCACATATGGGTATCTTTGAAGCTCCCGCCGAAACAAAAAAGGCTATTGAAGAGTTACTTGATTACCCTATTGATTGAAATATGCGCGCGCTGCTGATATATTTATTACTTATTGTCTTGGTGCCAATGGCTGCTAGGGGTGCGCATATCGTTGGCGGCGACATGTACTATGAGTGCTTGGGAAACAATGAGTATAGGATAACGCTAAAGGTGTACAGGGATTGTTTCTCTAACGGCCCTAACGTTGCCGATTATGACGACCCAGCTTTTATTGGCATTTTCGATGCTTCGGGCAATGAGGTTGATATGCTGAATGTGATTTATCAAAACCGCCGAAATGTACCCCCCGAAACCAGTAACCCATGTTTGTCTCCGCCGTCGAATGTTTGCGTAGAAGAGGCTAGCTATGTTTTTGATTATTTCTTAACTCCGCAAAGCGGGGGCTACGATATTGTTTACATGCGCTGTTGCCGCAATTCTACGATAGGCAACGTGGTGGCTCCAGGTACGGTTGGGGCAACTTATACGGTGCGCATTGATCCGTTAGGCACTCCTTGCAACAATAGCCCTGAATACAACGATTTTCCTCCCATAGTAATTTGTGCTGGCGAACCGTTGGTTTTTGACCATTCGGCTACCGACCCCGATGGAGATGTGATAGTGTACGAACTTTGTACACCGTTTACTGGTGGCGATCAAAACGACCCAAAACCGATTCCTACGCCACCGCCGTTTGCCAATGTAGTTTGGCAGAACCCATACTCGCTTAATAATTTGCTAGGCGGTGTTGCTCTAAGCATCGACCCAAATACTGGCATACTTACTGGTACGCCGCAATTGCAAGGGCAATATGTTGTGGGTGTTTGTGCCAACGAATATAGAAATGGGGTGCTCATTGGGACCATCCGCAGAGATTTTCAGTTTAACGTAGTAAGTTGTATTATCGATTTGGAGGCCAAAGTACCGGTTATCGATACCACGGGTGCTGGTGCAACAGGTACATCGGGGCTTTATACATACGCTTGCAAAGGTTTCGATGTTTCGTTTTCAAACCTTAGCCGCAATGCTACATCTTACCTCTGGAATTTTGGGGATAACACTACTAATTCCGATACTTCTACAATTAGAAATCCGACTTATTTGTATCCCGATACGGGCCAGTATATTGTAACGCTAGTAGCTAATCCTGGCTTGTTTTGTGCCGATACAACCAAGGTTTTTATAAGGGTTTATCCTGGTTTCGATGTCGATTATGCATTTCAATCCGTTTGCGAGGGGCTGCCGATGCAGTTTACCGATCAGTCGATTGCCCAATATGGTTCATTAGTGTCTTGGTCATGGCAGTTTGGAGACAATACTTCCAGCAGCAATCAAAGCCCAGCGAAATTATACGCGCAAGATGGTATTTACACCGTTAAGTTTATTGCCCAAGACTCCAATGGATGCCGAGACTCTTTAACCCAATCAGTAACGGTTTACTCAAAGCCTGATGTAGATTTTACCATTTCGCCAGCTTGTTTGAATGAGAGCGTTCTTATAGCTGACCAAACCCTCATAAACTTTGGTAGTTTTGGCAGTAGGCAATGGTATTTGAATGGGCAGCCCTCGGGTAACGACCCTATTTTCAGTTACGTTGATTCGGTGTTAGGTACAAAGGCTATGAAGTTGGTGGTGCAGTCATCCTTTGGCTGTATTGATTCTCTCGAGAAAAGTTTCACCGTATTTCCATTGCCAACGGTAACACTTTCGCCAGACACGTCGCTTTGTATTTTTGATACTATTCAACTTACGGCTGGCGGTGGCAACCAATATGTTTGGGCGCCTAGTGCTGGGCTTTCGGCAAGCAACGTTTCTAACCCTTTTGCCTCACCGGCACAAAGCACTAGCTATGTGGTAAATGTTACCGATAGCAATGGTTGTAGCAATGTTGGTAACCTAAACGTAACGGTAAACCCACTACCCAATACCGATGCCGGTCCCGATGATTTTATGTGCCTAAGCACTCCTTACCAACTCAACGGGCAAAACGGCATCAGTTTCTATTGGGAGCCCGATAGTTTGGTCTCCAATCCTAACATTGCAAACCCAACCACTAACTTAGATAGCTCTACCACATTCTATCTTACTACATTCAATAGCTTTGGGTGCGACAACGTCGATAGCGTTTTTATAGAAGTGCAAAGGCCCATCAATGCTTCGCTAAGCGGTCCGCCCGATGTTTGTATTTACGATACCATTCAATTAGAAGTGCAAGATGGCAAGTACTACCTGTGGGTGCCTGCAGATGGATTGAGTAGTGATACTATTTACAATCCAACTGCATCGCCACTGCAAAATACCAGCTACACAGTATTTGTTACCAACGATTGTCCGCAGTTTGCCGATACCTTAGAGGTGGACATAGTGGTGCACCCATTGCCACTGGTTGATGCAGGTATAGATACAACGGTTTATAGAGATGAAACTACCATGCTAGTGGGCAGTAGTAATGGTATTTCTTTCGTTTGGGAACCGTCTGACTATTTAGATGACCCTACTTCTCTCAATCCAGTTAGTTTTCCGTTTAACTCTATTACCTATATTTTAACTGCCACTACCGAGTATGGCTGCATGGCCAGCGATACGGTACGGGTAAATGTGGAAGTGAAAACGCTAATTCTGGTACCTAATGCCTTTACCCCCAACCAAGATGGCCTGAACGATGTATTCCGCATTATTAAAACCTTGAACATAGAGCGGGTTTATGATGTTTTCGTGTTTAACCGTTGGGGTCAAAAAGTGTTTGAAGGGCACAACAGTGCTGTGTTTTGGGACGGTGCCGTTGGTAGTAGCCAAGCCGATCTTGGCGTGTATGTGTATGTTATTAAGGCCCTTACCCGAGATGGGGATGAAATAACCGAAACCGGTAACGTAACTTTGCTGCGATAATTCCATTTACGATTTGCGATTGACGAGGTACGATTTAGGGTGAAAAGTTTATTCTTGAACGCTCATTGCCAGAAAATGAAAAATATCCTTTTACTTGTTGCGTTTGGCTTAACGATTTTGATGCTATCCTTATATAGTTGCAGCGATAACTCTGGCAGTACCTCATCATCGGTGCCTGCTGCACCTGGAGCATCTACTTTTAAAAAATATTGTACCAGTTGCCATGGTGCTGATGGAAAAATGGGGCTAAATGGAGCCGCCAATTTGGCCATTAGCAATCTCACCAAAGAGGAGGCTGTGCAAGTTATTACCAACGGACGACAGCTTATGGCTCCCTACAAATCGATTTTGAGTGCTGACGAGATAGATGCATTAGCAGGTTATGTGCTCACTTTGAGGCAATAAATTACTATATTTAGAAGGTTTGGTACTATTTTAAGGATCGGGGTATCTAAGGTTCAATAAACCGTTAGGAAATGGAGCACTATAAAGTGATCGGAATAATGACGGGCAGCTCATTGGATGGGTTGGATTTTGCCTTCTGCGATATAACCGTGGATAGCGGTAACTATCACTATAAAGTGCTGAAAGCAGAGTGCGTGCCCATGCCTGATAAATGGAAGTTAAGATTAGAGAAACTGGTGATGCAAAATGCGGTAACCTATATTAAAACCCACACCTTTTTTGGCCACTTCATGGGTGAGGAAGTTCGTAAGTTTATTGATGCTAATAATATTGCCGGCGATTTGGATTTTATTGCTTCGCACGGGCAAACTATTTTCCATCAACCAGAAAATCATTTTACCAGTCAAATTGGAGATGGCGCAGCCATTGCAGTGCGCAGCGGTTTTCCAGTAGTGTGCGATTTTAGAACCACCGATGTAGCTCTTGGCGGACAAGGTACCCCCATTGCCCCGATAGCCAACAAGTTGTTTTTTCCGGATTATAACTTCTTTCTGAACCTTGGGGGTATAGCCAATATAGCTGCCAACACCGGTGACAAGTTTGTCGCTTTTGATATCGTACCCGTTAATTTGGTGCTAAACAAACTTGCCAGCCAAATAGGCAAAGACTATGATAAAGACGGTGAACTGGCAAGAAGCGGTAGCGTAAATAAAGGTCTGTTGGCTGAGCTAAACGCCAGCTGGTATTATGCCAAAGAGTATCCAAAATCGTTGAGCGGAGGTTGGGTAAGCAAGGTTATGCTGCCAGTAGTGCAGCGCCACCAAGCAAGCGTGGCTGATAAGTTACGGACCGTGGTGGAGGTTATTGCACTGCAAACTGCCGAATCATTAAAACAGATAACGCTTACCGAGGGCATTACTGTGCCAAACGATGCTAAAATGCTGGTAACAGGCGGTGGTGCGTTCAATACTTTCCTTATAGAGCAGTTGCAAGAGAAACTTCCTTTGCAGATTGTAGTACCTGATAGGCAAACAGTGGAGTTTAAAGAGGCTATATTGATGGCGCTTGTGGGTGTGCTAAGGGTGCGAAACGAAGCTAACTGCCTATCAAGTGTTACTGGTGCTAGTCGCAACAATATTGGAGGGGCCATTTATCAAGGCCACGAAAAGCAGCTTAAAACGGTTATTTCGTGAAGGCTTTTGTAACAGGGGCAACTGGCTTTCTGGGCTCCTATCTTACCAAGGAACTGTTGAGGCAAGGGCACGAAGTAAGTGCCCTAAAGCGTCCGAATAGCGATTTGTCGTTGCTGGGCGATGCAGCTAATCAGGTTCGCTGGCACGAGGGCGATATAACCGACATATTGTCGCTTGAAGAGGCTATGGAGGGTGCAGAACTGGTATATCATGCGGCTGCTATGCTGGCATTTGGTGGCAACAGTTTTCAAAAAATGTTAAAGATAAACGTGGAGGGCACAGCCAATGTAGTAAATGTTGCCCTGAGCCTAGGAGTAAAGAAACTGTTGTATGTAAGCTCAATAACTGCTTTGGGTAAAAGTAAGGACAATAGCCCCATTGACGAGAGTGGCGATTGGGAGACTGCCCCGATGGAATCGCAATATGGGCATACCAAATACTTGGGCGAACTAGAGATATGGCGCGGCATAGCCGAAGGGCTAGATGCTGTTATTATCAATCCATCAACCATACTGGGTGCAGGGCGCTGGGCTGATGGCTCAATACAAATATTTCACCAGGTTGCCAGAGGCGTACCTTTTTATCCTACGGGCAGCAATGGTTTTGTTGATGTAAGGGATGTAGTGCGCGTTGCAATAATGCTCATGGATAGCCCTGCAACTAGCGGAGAGCGTTATGTTATCAATGCTGTTAATAGGAGTTTTAAGGAGCTTATGACCCAGATAGCAACGGAGCTAGGCCAAAAGCCGCCTGCCATACCCGTTACCGATTTCTGGAAAACGATTAGCATTGGCTACGATAAAGTTCGCAGTCTGCTTACTGGCAGCGAGGCCGTCATTACCCGCGAAGTGCTCAGCATTTCTTCGCACCCATACACCTACAACGATAGCAAACTACGCGAAACCTTAGGTTTCAGCTATCTGCCTTTTGAGCAAACCATCAATGAAACGGTTGCTGCATATCAGCAGAGTATAGCGGATGGTAAGGAGTATGGGGTTTTTGGAGATATGAAAGCAATTATTAGTAGCTATTAAAGGCACTTAGTAAAAACCTGATTCAACAAGAGTTATTAACCTTTAGGCTCAGCACCAGCAATGTTCACCTTCAAGCTTAACTCTTTCAATTGATGCTCATCAATTGTCGATGGGGCATCTAGCATAGTGTCGCGGCCAGAGTTGTTTTTAGGAAAAGCGATAAAGTCTCTAATGCTCTCAGCACCCCCAATGAGGGCTACCAAGCGGTCGAAGCCAAAGGCCAGGCCACCGTGTGGCGGGGCACCGTATTCAAAGGCGCGTAGCAAGAAACCGAATTTATGTTCTGCTTCTTCACGGCTTAGGCCTAGGGCATCAAACATTTCTTCCTGCAATTGGCGCTCATGTATACGAATAGAGCCGCCACCGATTTCGGTGCCGTTCAACACCATATCATAGGCATTGGCGCGCACTTCGCCTGGGTTGGTGGCTAACAATGGTAAGTCTTCAATTTTAGGGCGGGTAAATGGGTGGTGGCGAGCAACCCAGCGGTTGTCGTCTTCGGCCCATTCCAGCAGCGGGAAATCGATAACCCAAAGGAATTTGTAGTGGTTAGGGTCGCGCAGGCCGCGTTGCTCGGCCACTTCAAGGCGCAAGGTGTTCAAAGCCTTGCGGGTCTTTTCACCCTCGCCGGCTAGTATTAGCATTAAGTCGCCAGGCTTAGCCTCAAAGCGCTCAGCTATAGCTTTCAAATCTTCTTCTGTATAAAATTTATCTACGCTCGATTTCAACGTGCCATCCGCATTATAGCGGATATACACCAAACCCGTAGCACCTACTTGCGGACGTTTTACAAAGTCGGTCAAGGCATCCAACTGCTTGCGGGTGTATTCGGCGCAGCCATCAGCATTTATGCCCACCACACTCTCAGCTCCGTCAAACACCGGGAAACCTTTGCCTTTCACTAAATCATCCAAATCTTTGAATAACATACCGAAACGGATATCTGGTTTATCGCTACCATAGTGTTTCATGGCATCGGCGTAGGTCATGTGCGGCACTTCGCCAATATCAAAACCTTTAACCCTGTTAAACACGTGGCGCACCAGGCCTTCGAACATAAACAAAATGTCTTTTTGCTCCACAAACGACATTTCGCAGTCTATCTGGCTAAACTCCGGTTGGCGGTCGGCACGCAAATCCTCGTCACGAAAGCATTTTACCATTTGGTAGTAGCGATCGTAGCCTGCCACCATCAATAATTGCTTAAATGTTTGTGGGCTTTGCGGCAAAGCGTAAAACGTACCGGGGTTCATACGGCTAGGTACCACAAAATCGCGGGCTCCTTCTGGGGTGCTTTTGATAAGGAACGGTGTTTCTACTTCAATAAACCCTTGACCGTTCAAATAATTGCGGGCCTCCATGTTTACTTGGTGGCGCAGCATTAGGTTTTTCTTCAACGGCCCCCTGCGAAGATCCAGGTAACGAAACTTCATGCGAAGGTCGTCTCCACCGTCCGATTCATCTTCTATAGTAAATGGCGGGGTTTTGGCAGCGTTCAATACTTTAAGCTCGCTTACCAATACTTCTATTTCGCCGGTTTCAATTTTCTTGTTTTTGCTTTCACGCTCTAATACTTTGCCAGTGGCTTGCACTACAAACTCGCGGCCTAAAACGCGACTTTGAGCAAATAGCGCAGCATCAACCTCTTTGCGGAAAGAAAGTTGGGTAATGCCATAGCGGTCTCGTAGGTCAATGAAAAGTAGTTCGCCCATATCACGAACGGTTTGCACCCAGCCCGATAAGGTAACTGTTTCGCCTACATTGTTTACTCGTAATTGACCATTAGTATGACTCCTATACATAGAAAATTTGGATATGGTATTGCTTCATAAAAAAAATAACCTTATCTTTAATTTCGACTAAGGTTAGCGCCAGCAAAGTTATCAAGTTTATTGATTACGCAATTGCAACGGCCAAAATTAGTTGCCCACGTAGAAATTTTTGAGAAAAAGAATATACCACGTAGAACGGAATATTAATTTTCTAGTTACAGAACCACGTACCGTTAAATTTTCTAGCCTAAATGGCTAGGAATGTTTAATTTTATCTCTTCATTATTTTATAGTTAAAGGAAGATGAAAAAGTCGTACTTGGTTTTTGCTGTTTTTGCAGCCATTCTAATGTTTTTGTTGCCATCACAAACAAGGGCATCCCATGCGTTGGGCGCAGATATTTATTATTCGTGCGCTAGTACCACCAACCCCAACCAATATAACGTTATCGTAACATTCTACCGAGAATGTGGCGGCGGAGCTATTGCGGCACCCACTAGCATTTCCCTTAGTTATCAGTCTGCATCTTGCGGTTTGGGGCCGTTTAACATAACCCTTAACCAAAGTGCCGCTTGCCGTACCCCTGATAACCAACCAGGGCAAGGCACTCAAGCCAATACCGGTATTTGCGGAGCATCATTGAATCAAACATCCTGCAATGGCGGCGCTCTTCCAGGTGCTGAGGTATATACCTATTGTGGTACCATTACACTGCCTGGTCAGTGCCCTGATTGGGTGTTGAGCTATTCAGAGTGTTGCCGCAATAGCCAGATTACGAACCTTGCAAATGCAGCTAGTTTCGACCAGTACGTATACGCACTATTGAACAATACCAACAACGTATGCAACAATGCGCCTTTCTTTACTTCGCCAGCAACTCGCACTTTTTGTTCAGGTTTTCCGGTAAACTATAACCATGGTGCAGTTGATATTGATGGAGATTCGTTGGTGTTTAGTCTGATACAACCATTGGGTGCTGCAGGCACACCTGTAGCGTATTCTGGCGGATTAAACGTAAACACTCCGTTGAACACCGCTAGCGGATTCCAATTTGACCCAGCAACAGGCCAAATGACTTTTACGCCCGTTGGTGCACAGGCAGCAGTTATAACTGTGTTGGTTGAAGAATACCGAAACGGTGTGTTGATTGGCTCAACCATGCGAGATATTCAGTTTAAGATTGTTACTACTGGCTGTAGCCCCAATAATATTTTGCCTACTGCACCAATAAATCTTACTGGAGGTGGCGTGGTTACTGGGCCAAACGGCACTCAAGTTATTCAAGTTTGCCCAGGAGCACCGTTAAGTTTTGATTTGCCGTATGTTGACGCCGGAGGTAGTTTTATGACCGTTACAAGCAATGTGGCGCAGTCAATACCCGGAGCAACCACTAGTTGCCTTACTTGCACTGGTACAAACGATACAGCTATTTTAAGGTTTACTTGGACCCCAACGGCAGCCGACTCTGGCCTGCAATTTTTTACAGTTAATTATGCCAACAATGCTTGCCCAATTCAAGGTGGTGGGGTTAGCACTATTCAAATATTTGTTTACAATGAGGTGAGCATATTAACTAGCAGCAACACTTTTTGTGGTGTGCCAGTGCAATTGCAAGCCATTGGTGGCTCCGTGTTCAACTGGTCGCCGCCAAACGGGCTTTCAAGTACCAATATTTCCAATCCTATTGCTACACCTAATACTCCAACTTTCTACACCGTAACTTCTGATTGTGGTGTTGATACCATTACCATTAATATTGCACAGCCATTTACCTTTGATGCTGGAGCGAACGACACGATTTGTTTGAACGGTATAGCCCAGTTGAATGCTGTTACTACAGGTCCGGGTGCCCCATTTGCCTACGTTTGGAGCCCTAGTGGCACCGGAAGCGGTATTACCACCCCTAATATAGCCAATCCACCAGCCTCGCCGAGCGTAACTACTACCTATTTGGTAGAAGCTACGGCATCTAATGGTTGCTTTCGTGCCGATTCGCTCACGGTTACCGTGCAAGGGGTGGCACCAAACATTACGGCTCTGGCCAGCGAAGATACCGTTTGCCCGGGCGGTACCGTTCAATTAGACTTAACGGCTTCGCCTACCGTATGCGGCCCAAGCTCCAGACCTTGCACAACTACTAGCGTTGATTACACGATAGGCACCGGTGCGAGCTTCAATTCAAGTAACACGGGCTACCCTGCCATTTATGGACACTTCTGGGAGTCGGGCAAGCACCAAATTTTGTATCGCGCATCGGAGTTGCAAGCACTTGGTTTATCGGGCGGCACGCTAAATAGCATTGCCTTCAATATTGCTCAGTTGAATGGTACCCAAGCATATTACAACTTTACTATTAAAGTGGGTTGTACAAGCGCTACCAGTTTATCTACTTGGCAAAGTGGCTTAACCACTGTGGTAAACCCTCGCACCGTTAATATAGCTGCGGCTTGGAATACTTATGCATTTGATAATAGCTACGATTGGGATGGAACCAGCAACCTAGTGGTTGAAGTTTGTTTTGATAACTCAACCGCATTGGCGTCTTTCTCGCTTAACAGCCAACATCAATATACTACTACAGGCTACAATTCTGTGATTTATGTGAACCAAGATGGCTCCAGTGTTTGTGGCTCTAATATCGTTGGCGGCACTAGTGCCGATAGGCCCAATACCCGTTTTGGTATTTGCCAGCAAGGTTTGTTGCCCGGCACTACCATAAGCTGGACCCCAACAGCCAACATGAACAACCCTAATATTGCCAATCCGTTGGTAAGGGTATTTAATACTACCAACTACATTGTTAACGTGGTAGAAGGAGCCTGCACAGGTTCGTCGTTTGTAACCGTAACCACCGATAACAGCTTGCGGCTTACTGCTGGCCCCGATACCAGTATTTGCACCCCTGCGCCAGTAAGACTTACCGCCAACGCTATAGGTACACCTGGGCCAATTACGCTTTCGTGCGGCGTAAACGGCACTGCTTGTGGTGGTCCGTCAACCAACTATACGCTGGGCACCAATGCACAGATAACCAGCAATACCACCCCTTATAAGGGTATTGATGACCAAGCAAGATTGCAATACTTGTTCAGGGGTAATGAAATTTCGGCCACAGGTGTTAGCGCAGGTATTATATCGGCCATTTCGTGGAACGTGAACAACAAAAATACCACTGGGCCTTTGCAAGCGTTTACCATCAAAATAGGTTGCACCTCTGCCGATAGTCTCTCTACAGCCGCGGGTTTCCAACCAGGTCTTACAACGGTGTTTGGCCCTGCAAACGTTACCACCGCTGCCGGTTGGAATACGCACACCCTTACCAGTAATTTTGATTGGGATGGATATTCGAACATTATAGTTGAGGTATCTTTTCAAAATGCATTAGGCTCATCAGTAGGCGAGGATATTGTACAAGCTACCCCAACCGCTTTTGGTTCGGTGCTTTTCCAAACTACCTTCTTTGGTGGTCCATCAACGCCACTTACTAGGTCAACCGCAAGGCCTGATGTTCGTTTTGGCATTTGTCCTCCACCTCCAGGACAGTTTACTTACCACTGGACGCCATCAATTGGCCTTACTGACCCTATTACAGGTTTGCCTACCGATTCGGGACAAGTGGTGATTGCCAACCCAGGTGTTACAACTAGCTATGTGGTTGATGTAACTGACGGAAACTGTGTGGCTTACGACACTGTTTTGGTCGATTTTTATTCAAATTTTACAGCTAATATTAGCATCCGCAATGCGGGTTGTTTTGGTAGTAGTGATGGTGACATTATCGCTGAGCCAGTTGGCGGATACGCTCCGTTCGATTTTGTTTGGACCGATGCAGCGGGTACTGTTATAAAAACAACTACTGGTCAAAGCACCGATACGTTATTGGCACTTCCTGTTGGTACTTATTTTGTGCTACTTTCTGATTCAAACGGTTGTTTTAGAACCGATACGGCTGTTATCACTGTGCCAAGCCAGTTAACCATTGACAGCATTACCAGTGCCGATGTTACTTGCTTTGGACTTGACAATGGCGAAGCGCGAGCATATGTTTCCGGTGGCTCGGCGCCTTACCTATACGATTGGAGCAACGGCGTTACTATCGACTCATTAACATCGCTTGCTGCTGGCACCTACGTGCTTACCGTAACCGATGCCAGCGGCTGCACAGCTGTAGATTCTGTTACGGTAATTGAGCCTACCGAAATTTTCTTTATCGAGGACTCTACCCTTATTTCTTGTTACCAAGGCACTGATGGTAGTGCTACCATTACCATAACTGGCGGCGGTACTGCACCATACACTTATCTGTGGTCGGGTTCACAGACAACTAACACTATACAAGGCTTGTCAGCAGGTATTTATAATGTAACTGCTTTTGATAGCGAAGGTTGTTTTGTAAATGCCCGTTACACTATAACTGCTCCCGATAGTTTCATAATTGACCTTACCAATGTGGTAAATGCTAGTTGCTTTAATACTTCCGATGGTTCAGCAACGGCCACGGTAGGAGGTGTAACAACTGGTTATAGCTTTGTATGGAGCAATGGAGAGGTAGGTTCAGTGGCCTCCTCGTTGCCTTACGGCAATAACTCTGTAACGGTTACAGTTGACTCAAGTGGTTGCGTGCAAACTAAAGCTATAAACATTACCTACCCGCCACGTTTTACCCTAACTACTACTGTTACTGCCCCTATATGTTATGGCGGTGCCGATGGCGAGGCTGAAGTAACGGTATCGGCAACTGGTGGCACACCTCCATTCTTTTTCCAATGGAGTAACGGTCAGCAAACGGCGCAGGCAGTTAACCTATTTGGTGGACAAACTTATTATGTAACGGTAACCGACGCTTCGGCAGCAGGGTGCCCAGAGTTTGATACTATTACGGTGCCACAGCCCGATTCGCTAACTATTAACCTGAATAGCACCCCTGTTTCTTGTTATGGCGAAACTGATGGTAGCATTCGCGTGGATGTGGCTGGTGGAACACCACCATATAGTTATAGTTGGAGTAATGGTGGGCAGAGTTTTCAGCAAAGTAACCTGCCTACTGGTAGTTACTCGGTAACTATTACCGATAACAATGGTTGCTCATCGGCATTCAACAATATTAATATTGACGAGCCACTTACCCCAATAACTTGGGATACTACGGTGGTAAATGTATCGTGCCCGGGTAAAAACGATGGAGCTATATTTGTAACGGCTTTAGGTGGCACACCACCATATATTTTTAGCCTCAACAACGGCAACTTTACCAATGCCGACGGAAATTTCTTGACGCTGCAAGAAGGCGTTTATGAATTGGCGGTAATTGATGCCAATGGCTGCCAAGTAACCGGCGAAATAGAAATTACGGCACCCGATGGCTTTGAGTTAATGTTCGACCCTAAGTTTGATAGCATACAGCTAGGCCAAACTTATACCATGGATCCTATATTGGTGCCAAGTGTTGGTAATTATAGCTACAGCTGGCAACCAGCCAACTCATTAGATTGCGACACTTGTCAAAACCCAGAGGCAAGCCCGATACAAACAACGGTGTATCAGCTTACCGTGTTCGATGAAAACAATTGCCCACGATTGGCGCAGTTTACCTTGTTTGTTCAAAATCAGTTGCTGCTATATATTCCCAATGCATTTTCGCCAAATGGAGATGGATTGAACGACCTGTTCCAGGTGTATGCACCAGGTGCTACAGGCGTGCAAATGAAAATATTTAACCGCTGGGGAGAAAAAGTTTATGACTATGAAGGTGACTTTACCGGTGGCTGGAATGGCTTCTATAAAGGAGATTTGGCTCAAATTGATGTTTATATCTACTATGTAGAAGTAATTTATCAAGACGGGCAAAAAATTGCTAAGGAAGGAAGTATTACAATTGTAAAATAATTTTGTATTTTAGGTCTCATGAAAAAGATTTCGCAACTACTGCTCTTCGTTATGGTGCTTGCCCTGGTAGGAAAGGACGCAATGGCTCAAGACCCGCGCTTCTCTCAGTACAATGCTAGCCCACTGACCCTCAACCCAGCTATGACTGGTTTGTTTAACGGAAATTACCGTGTGTCTGCCATATATCGCAGCCAATGGCGTAGTATCTTAAATGATGAGGCTACTCCATTATTTCGTACGTTCTCGGGCGCTGTCGATATGCGTTTCGGAAACATCGGTAACATGGGCGATGCCTTTGGTGTTGGTTTAGCTTTCTTGACCGATAAAGCGGGTGAAGCTCAGTTTGGTACCAACCAACTCAACATGAGTTTTGCTTACCACAAGTCGCTTAGCAAAGATGGTAACCAATATTTAACATTGGGTATTCAAGCAGGTGCTGCTCAACGTGGATTGAATTACAACAATCTACGTTTTGGTAACCAGTTTGACGGTGAGGGCTTTAACCCTACCATCAACCCAGGTGAAGTAATTGGCGATGACCAATTCATGTTCTTTGACGTGAATGCAGGTTTGATGTATTACTATGCCAGTAAGAAGAACAAAGGTCGTTTCAATGTTTATGCAGGTTTCGCAATCAGCCACTTGAACACACCTAACATGTCATTCTATGAAGGTCAGAATGCCGATCTACCAATGAAGTACACTGGTACTGCTGGTGCTCAGTTGCCTCTAGGCAAGCGTAGCCAAGTTGATTTGGTGCCTAGCTTGATGATTTTGAGCCAAGGTCCTGCCTTTGAGATGAACATGGGTACTATGGTTAAATTCTTTTTTGATAAGAGCAATCCACAAGGCAATGCGTTTTATGTTGGTCCTTACTACCGTATCGTAGGTCGTGACAATGTAACCGACAAAGGTGGTATCGCCAGCGAAGCACTTATTTTGGCTGCTCGTTTGGATTTCGAAGGCTTTAACCTAGGTTTGAGCTACGATTTGAACTTTTCGGAACTAACCAATGCTACTAACACACGTGGTGCCTTCGAACTTTCGTTGGCCTATGTAGGTGGTTTTGGCAAACATGCCAGCAAAACCATTTGCCCAAGTTTCTAATGACGTACTTACTTATTTGCTGAATCAGCAGATTATAGTTAATATTAAGAACTGCAAACACCCTGTGTTTGCAGTTCTTGTTTTAGCCTAAATCTATTTGCCCCTTGAACCAGATTTTGCTTTCATTTTTGTTATTGATATTGCCCGTTTCGCTTGTTTGGGGCCAAACGGATAGCACCGTAGTAAACACCAAAACAGAAAAACCCCGTAAAAAGCTGCGTAATGCTAAAAAGCAACTTAGGGCTGGTAATTTGTATGATGCCACTGATGCGCTAGAGGCTTATCTTGAGTTGAAACCTGAAAAAGTAAAATATGCTTGGGTTTTGGCCGAAACCAACCGCATAGCCCGTGACTATAAGGCGGCAGAGAAATGGTATAAGGATGTATATGAGCGTGCTCCGGGCACATATCCGCTAGCACTATATTACCATGCACTTATGGCCAAAATGAATGGTAAACCCCAAGAGGCTTTAACGCTGTTCAATAGTTTCCAGAAGACATACCGGGGTAAGGATACTTATTACAAGAAATGGGCTAAAACAGAAGCAGATGGTTGTGAATTGGCACTGCGCCTAAATGTAGCCGAACGAAACGATGTAGTGCTTTCGCACCCTGGAAGGGAGCTAAACTCGCCATATACCGATATAGCGCCCGTGTATTGGGATGATACAACGTTGTTATTTAGCAGTTTACCTAGCGATACCATTATTAGGTACAATGAACGCGATACTACCCAAGACAAACACTTTATTAAGTTGTACAGTGCCACAGTATTTGGCGATAGCATCAAGCAAGCGACGCCTTTTCCATTGTTCCAGTACAACGATTCGCACGTAGGAAATGGTAATTTTAGCCCTGATAGAAAGAGCTTCTATTTTACACGCTGCTGGGAGGAAAGGAAAAACCAGATTGTGTGCCACATTTATGTGAGTACACTAAAGGATGGCCAATGGCAAGAACCCTTAGCATTGGGCTTAGAGGTAAACCAGCCTGGGTATACCAGCACACACCCCAATATTGGTTTGGATGATAAGGGACAGGAAGTATTGTACTTTGCCAGCAACCAGCCTGGTGGCCGCGGAGGTATGGATATTTGGTATGCTATTAAAAAGAAGGGAGCTGGTTTTGGTACAGCAAAAAATGCCGGAAGCAAACTAAATACTGACCGCGACGAAGCAACTCCATTTTACGATTTGGAGAGAGATACCTTGTATTTTAGTAGCACAGGTCACGTTGGAGTAGGCGGATACGATATATTCAAGACTGCGGGCAGTCTGAATAAATGGAGCGAGCATGAGCATATTGGTTATCCATACAACTCGCCAGCCGACGATATGTACTACAGGCTAAATGCCGATAGGAAGTCAGGGTTTGTGGTGTCGAACCGTAAAGGTATTATCTCCGTGAAAAGTGAAACCTGCTGCGACGACATTTTTAGGTTTCAACCGCCACAGGATAAGCCAAAGCTGATTGCAGTAAAGGGATTTGTGTTGGATATAGATGACCCAACTAAAACGCCAATCAATAATGCTTTGGTATTATTGGCGCTATCCAACGATAATGGCAACCGTATGGATGTAGAGCTAGGAAAAGACACTACGCTAAACAATCAAGAGTATTTCTTTACCATCGATTTTGAGAAAAGCTATAAAGTAAATGGCAGTGCAGTTGGTTATATGCCCGGCTCATCGTCTTTCAATACGTTGGGGCTACTTGAGTCGGATACACTGCACGTGGATATTTACCTGCAGAAGCTGATAGTGGGTAAAGCTTACCGCTTACGCAATATTTATTACGACTACGATAAATGGTTCTTACGCGACGAGGCCAAATTAACGCTGGATACGGTATATAATTTAATGATGGAAAACCCCACCATTATAGTTGAGTTAGGCTCGCATACCGATACTAGGGCAACCTTTGAATACAACATTAAACTATCGCAACGCCGCGCAGAAAGTGCCGTTAAGTACTTGCTGAAGAAGGGTATACCGCAAAATCGTTTGGTAGCCAAAGGCTATGGCGAAACGCAGGTAATGGAAGATTGTAGTGGCTACACCGACTGCCCAGAGGCTGGCGAAGGCGATTGCCCATGTCACCAAAATAATCGTCGTACAGAGTTTAAAATTATCGGTACACTTGATGCACCGTTGAACTACGAAGACAAACGCTACCAAGATTTAAAACAGAAACCTTAACCTTTAATCGAAGGAACGGTTTAGGAAAGTGTTGAAAGGGTGCAAGCTTTGGAAAACTTCCACTGCCTTTTGAGCAAACTTGGCATCCAATAACTCATCGTCGGTAAATTGCTTCGAAACTACAAAGCTGGTTTGTTTGAGTGTTTCTATCTCTGGGTGCTCTTTATCGTAGCCTTTCGGAGTGGTTTTCAGCTTGTGGTCAGTTAGGCCACCAAATGTTTTCTTGAATTTCGGGCTACTTAGTATTCCTTTAAACTCATCGGCATTGTAATCGATTTCCTGTCTTACGTTCTTCAGTATTGCCGATTCGGGCATGTATAGCCCACCCGCCAAAAACGATTTGCCTGGCTCAATGTGCAAGTAATAGCCTGCAAACGGAGCCTTTTTACCTCCTTTATTAAACCACGCGCCCATATTATTTTTATAAGGGTCCTTGTTTTTAGAGAACCGCACATCTCGGTATATGCGAAACACGCATTGCTTTGCTTTTAGGTCAGCTAGAGCAGGCTCAAAAGCAGCGCAGCCTACTAGTATTTCCGCCACAGTATCCTCCACATTCTTTTTGGCAGTTTCGTACCGCGGCTTATTGGCCTCAAACCAAGGTTTATCGTTGTGCGCATTGAGGTCGCGTAAAAATTGTAGCGTATCGGGTTGTAGTATGCTCATGGCCTTTCAAGAAATTATACAGCATCATTAACCCTGAAGATAGGGTAATAGTTTACCTGATAAGCGTAAGGTTGCCCTTATATAGCACGGGCTCACGGCCACGGCTACTTTCGCCAAAGCCTTTTAAGATGTAGGAGTAAACGCCCATCTCAGCTTTTTCTCCTTTTAGGCTGCCATCCCAAGCAAAGTCAAGGGAATTATCGTAAAATACTTGTTGGCCCCAGCGGTTGAAAATCCATACCTCAATACTAATAAGGCGTTGCGGGTTTACCAATCGCCACAAGTCGTTAAAGCCATCGCCGTTTGGCGTAAAGGCACTTGGCACGGGCACTATTATGCATCCTTCCTGCAGTTCATCAATAAAAATGGCATCGTCAAAAGTGCAGCCATTGTTGTTTACACTTGCCCTAACCTCTAATGGGGCACCAAACACCTCAATTGAATCGCCCGACTGGCCAGTAGACCAAGTGGTGCTTGTAGCCCCCGGAAATGCAACAAGGGTAACCGAGCGGTCAAAGCAGATGCTAGTATCAGTACCTAGCTCAAAAATCGGAACTTCAAACACCTCAAAACTCTGTGTAGCAACATCAACATTGCAAGTATTGGTTACTTCTAGGGTTATGGTGTATACACCCACCGAGTCGTAGGTATAGGTAGGGTTTTGTATGGTTGATGTGTCGCCGTTGTCAAAATCCCACCGCCAAGCACTCGGGAAACCAGTAGTTTGGTCAGAAAATACTACCGGGGTGCCTTGGCATATTTGAAGTGAACTTACATTAAATGCCGCTGAAACGTCGGGTAATACCAGGATATCCTGAGTTCGCGTATCGGTGCAAATACCTGCAACACTGGTTTCGCTTATTACTAGAGTCACAGCGTAGTTACCAGGCGTTGAATAAACATTCACGGGGTTTTGGCTTCCGGAGATATTGCCGTCGCCAAAGTCCCACAACCAAGTATCGGCGCTACCTGGCGATACGTCAACAAATTGAACAGGTACACCCGGGCAAATAACGGAGGGCGCGAAGCTAAAATCGGCGCGGTATGACCTATCAACTGGTATTATTGAGTCGTTGCTGTATGTGCATCCATCAACCGTAGTGGCTGTGAGGGTAACGTTGTACAACAAGGTATCGGCAAACACGTGCGGGGGGTCTTGCAAGCTGCTATTCGGAGTTCCGTCGCCAAAGTTCCAATCCCATATTACTGGTGCACCATTGGTCGGGCTGGGTAGCGATATGTTTATAAAGCGAAGCGTATCAACATAGCAACTGGCGGCAATATCGTAGGTAAAGTGAGGGAAAATAATTGCTGGGGCAAAAAGGATGACACTATCACTGGTTATTGACCTACCACAAATGTCGGTAATATTTCTGCCACCCGTTCCGCTAATAGCACTTACCTCATAGTTTCCAGTAGTAATTATAGGATTGGCCAGCGTAATGGTTATTTCTTGGGTAAACTTTTGGCCCGCTGCGCAAGATGCACTAAAGGCGCCAATTACCGATACTATTTGAGGACCAATTATTTCAAATTGTGAGCCATCGGCTAATATACTATCACACAACACTGGTTCAGAAAGCTCTAAGGTGAGGGTTGTTGTAGTATCGCAGGTTAAAGTATCTACACGGGCTATAAATGGCGAAACAGTATCGGCAGTGCCCGCAGTGCCGTTAGAAAAATCAATTGAATACCCTTGCCCATTTCGGGTAAAATTGTCAATCATTAAGGCGTAAGTTTCGCCAGTCTGCACAGGCAATGGGGCTAAAAATGGCGCTCCATTTGGCGAAGCCGAAATAGCTAAATTGCCTGCTGCCAAGCCCGTTGGTTGGCCTAAGGTAAGGGCATAGTTGCACCTAACATAAGGCGCAACACCAGTGGTTATTTCGCTGCAAGTATAGTTGGTAAGGTTAAACAAGGCAAAATCATAGTCGTCGGTGGTTGAAATAGGGGTAATTGCAAATTCTAAATTGCCCGCTGAGGATATGGTGAATATATACCAAACCGAATTATTCTCTCCATTAAGCAAGCAAAAAGTCGAGTCTAGAGCATAAAGAGCCAATAGCTCTTGGGTTGCCCCAAAACCAGAATAGGTATTGTTTTGCTGAAACACCGTTTCACATACGGGCAGTGCACCAAAACAATCTTGCTCAGGAGCTTGGGCAAAAATTTTTGACCAACAAAATATCGATAATATGATTAGAAAGGGTAATTTTTTATTTTGGAGCATAGCGACTCACCTAAATCAACTTAAAGTTAACAATAGTCTGCTAAAAACGCGCGTTGTGTCAGGTTTTTTGCCAACATTATTTAACCTTGCGCAATGTACCTATAACGGAGCTGGGTAGGGTTTTATTCTCATAATCAATAGTATAGGTATCAAAATGCTACCGTTTAGTTGCAGTTGCCCCTAATGTTGTAACTTTGTAAAAAATGCAAAGTATGCGCCTAGCCATATACGGTAGACTACTAAAAGATGAGGATATACCCTACTTGCAGGAGCTGCTTGATATCATTAGCGAAAGGCAAATTGAGGCATTGCTTCACAAAAACTATCAAAGCCAGTTTAAAGGTCGCTTACAATTGAAAGGCAAATTTGGCACCTTTAAAAACCACGAAGATATTAAGGACAACGCCGATTTTTTGATAAGTCTGGGTGGCGATGGTACCTTGCTGGATACGCTTACCTACGTGCGTAACAGCAACATTCCCATTTTAGGCATCAATTTTGGCCGATTGGGTTTTTTGGCAAGCACAGGCCGCAAAGAAATACGTTTGGCTATTGATGCATTGCAAGCCCGCACATACCAGCTCGATACCCGTACGTTATTGCACCTCGATTCGAATAAAGACATTTTTGGTGGGGTAAATTATGCGCTCAACGAATTCTCCATCCACAAAAAGGATACGAGTAGCATGATTACCATACATACCTATATCAACGGCGAATTGCTCAATTCTTATTGGGCCGATGGCCTGATTATTGCTACACCAACGGGTTCAACAGGATACAACCTTAGTTGTGGTGGTCCTATAATCTTTCCTTCCTCCGAAAATTTTGTAATTACGCCGGTAGCACCGCATAACCTCAATGTGCGGCCTATAATTGTCTCAAGCGATTCCATTATTTCATTTGAAGTAGAGGGCCGAAACGAAAACTTCCTTTGCACCCTCGACTCACGATACGAGGCCATTGATACGTCATATCAATTAGCGGTGCGCAAAGAGGAGTTCTCCATCAGTTTGCTACGTGTAAATGAGATGGATTTTTTAAGCACCATACGCGAGAAACTTATGTGGGGCGCTGATCAGAGGAATTAACACAACTTGCCGTAACATTTTATCCAATGTTGCCGTAAAAAAGAGCATGCTAAGGTCAGTGGTATCTTGGCTAATCTCAAAACTAGTTGTATTAAAACCAAACTGATCATGAAAAGATTCGTGGCAATTCTGGCTGTGTTGAGTTTGATGTCGTGGAGTGCGGTAGCCCAGGTTGGAGAAGTGGGAATCGGAGTTGGCACATCAAATTTTCTCGGGGACTTAGGAAAGAAAAGTTCCACCAGAGCATCTTATTTCGGAGACATTGACGGCTCCCTTTTTAGGCCTTCTTTTTCGGCTTATTACAGACATTCATTCTCTTATCGCTTTGCAGGCAAAGTATCGTTAACCTATGGCCGGTTGGAGGGCGATGACCGATTGTCGCGTTCCAAAGAGTTTAGAGATGATGCTTGGTATCGCAGTTACCGTAATTTGCATTTTAAGTCATTTATTTTAGAGTTAGCCGCTACTGCCGAGTTTAACATACTCAAGTATGCTCCAGGCAGCATGAAGTATCGTTGGACTCCATATGTTTTTGCTGGCGTAGGTATTTTCGCCTTCGACCCAAAAGCAGAGTACAACGGCGAGTGGGTGCGTTTGCAGCCACTTGGCACCGAAGGCCAAGGTTTGCCCAATTATCCCGAAAAGAAGAAGTACTCGCTTATACAGCCATCGTTACCAGTTGGTTTGGGTGTAAAGTTCAACATCAACAAAGCTTGGTCTATTGGTTTAGAAATGGGCCACCGGATAACGTTTACCGATTATGTTGATGATGTAAGCACCAACTACGTTAGCTACCAAGATTTTTCAAGTTATTATGGTAGCGAACGTGCCATTATGGCCTATGAGTTAAGCAATCGCTCAGCTGAAATTGACCCAGAAGGCAAGTACGGCGGCATAACGCAGCCAGGAGAGGTGAGAGGTAACCCACAAAGCAACGATTCGTATTTGTTTACCATGGTTTCGGTTTCGTACAACTTTGCAAAGCTAAACAGGCGCGAAAACAACCCGTTTGCGAAGAAAAACATTGGTAAATACAAGCGAGTGTTTAAGTAATGGAATGATAAATATTGGTATGCTATGCGGTGGTAAATTCAAAAAGCATTGCAACAAAGTAAAGTATATATCGTACAAACAGGCAGGGAGGGACAACTTCTCTGCCTGTTTTTTTTACTCCAAATACGCAAGCATGTTTAGGAAAGGTATTTTCACCTTATTGATGGTGGGCAGTGTGGCAATTGGTGCTTGGGCACAACACCATGAATTAGGTTTGGGTGTTGGAACTACTACTTTTATGGGCGACTTGGGCAAACATGACCCTAAAACATCTACTTATTTTGGCAATGTTGGCGCCGGTATTACCCGCCCAGCTGCAACTATTTGGTATCGGAATACTTTCAACCCTTGGGTGGCCATTAAGGGCAGCATGACCTTTTCCCAGATAAAGGGCGATGACCGCTTGGCCGAAAGTACCGACCGTGCTTCGGGCGATTGGTACCGTAGCTATCGCAACCTGCGTTTTCAATCGGTATTGATTGAGGCCATGGTGCAAGGCGAGGTGCATGTGCTACGTTATTTGCCTGGAAGCCTTACTCATCGCTGGACACCATACGTATCTACTGGTATAGGTATGGTTTATTTCGACCCGAAAACAGATTACAATGGGCAATTAGTGCGCCTTCAGCCATTGGGCACCGAAGGGCAGGGCTTGGCCCAATACCCCGACCGCCAAAAATATAGCCTAGTACAAGCTGTAATACCCATTGCTATGGGTTTGAAGGTAAACATTAACCAACGCATTACCATTTCTGGTGAAATTGGGCACAGGGTTACGTTTACCGACTATATGGACGATGTGAGCACCACCTATGTAAGCCAAGAACGTTTTGAGGATGCTTATGGCGCTGCACAGGGCCAAATGATATATGAGCTGAGCCACCGTAGCGGCGAAGTAGACCTCGACGGGGCTTACGGTGCTATAACAAAGCCCGGCCAGTACCGTGGCAACCCTAAAGGAAAAGATTCGTACTTGTGCGGTTCAATAAGCGTATCGTTCCGTTTTGGTAAAACAAACCCTGAAAGTGCTTTTAGGCCAAGGTTGAAGAAAGGTAACCCAGTAGTGGAGTAACCTATGCCATAACGTAGTGTTGCCATTAATACACCTTTTAGAGGGTTTCGCCGTTTTATACAATAGGCATCTTTTTTCTAATAGGAATTGCTTAATGACTAAAGAGGCTGCCTTATCCTTCCTTTTTTCATGCATCGCCCCAAATGCGAGTTAGGGTAAGTTATTACTTGTTTTGCAAAGTAGCGGCAAGGTGACAATTTGCGAGCTTCGCATTACAATTTTTATCTACTTTATGCTGCTGCGAAATTTTAAGGGGCTTACATGCTATCCTCCAAACAAATCCGTTAACAAAAGCAATAACTCTCAGCTTTGGAGCTAATGATGCAACCGTTTGACAAAAAACCTATTCATAAGTGTTTGATTAATTCCACTTATAAAGGGGTAATTCTCAATTTTTTTTGGCTATTCCATTTAAAATGCGGAAATTTGAGCACTCAAAGTTGAAGATGTGAATTTATTTAATGTATAAATGAAACAATGCTATGCGCAAAGCGGATTTAATTACTAAAATCTCTGAGAAAACTGGAATTGCAAAAGTTGATGTGTTGGTAGCCCTTGAAGCATTCTTCAAAGAAACTAAAACATCGCTTAAACGTGGCGAGAACGTGTATATCCGTGGATTTGGCAGCTTCGTTATTAAGAAAAGAGCCAAGAAAATCGGCAGGAATATTAAAAAGAACGTGGCGATTGAGATTCCTGAACACTTTATCCCGGTATTTAAACCTGCAAAAGTGTTTACTGATGTGGTGAAGAAGAATGTTAAAGAAATTAAAGCAGAACAATAATTGACATCGGCCGGAAAAATCGGTTTATTGCTTGCAACTATCGCTGTTACGGTAGCCATTTATTTTTTTGGCGATTTTAAAGGCAAAAGCAAGGTTAAGGAGGAAGCTCCTGCCGAGGAGACCGTGTCAAAATTTGATTATCTGCTTTATAAAGAAACTTTGCTGCAAAAGCTGGAGCCCGTAAAAAGGCAGGTTTTAGAAAACCTAGAACAGAATTTAGCCAAAGCTGCCAGCGAAGAGGAAAGATTAACGGTATTGAACCAATTGATAGCTGAATGTGAACAGCAGAAATTGGAGTTGATGGCGACCATGTACTCAAAGGATATAGCTTCATTGAAAAATGAAGCTGACTTATGGGATAAGACTGGCACCTATTTTATGGGTCTGTTTTATAACCTTAAGGAAGAGCCAGCAGTGCAAACGTTTGAACTGGAAGAGGCAAGGATGTGTTTTGTGAAAGCCATAGAACTTGATAGTACCAATTTGGAGTATCAGGTGCGCTTGGGCGTAACGTACATGGAAGACCAAGCCCAAACCATGCAAGGCGTGCAGATGTTGCTTGGCGTGGTTGAGAAAGACTCTACCCATGTAAGTGCAAATTTGTACTTGGGTAGGTTTGGCATCATTTCGGGCCAGTTTGACAAAGCGATAAGTAGGCTCAACACAGTGTTGAGCGCTGATAGT